>JAURHZ010000117.1 GCA_030833025.1 Armatimonadota bacterium | reverse complement strand
GCTCTCCTTTCCAGATGGCATTCCGCTTGATATGACAGCAGCACTGTTGCCAAAGACATCGTGGCTGAATCCCGGGATTGTTGCCCATATCCATATGCATGCCAAAGCAACGCGTGCTGCCGGAAGTCGTCCAGCCAGCGGTGCATCGGGGGGCAGCCTCTCGAAGATTCAGCTGCTTGGCTTACTGGACAGCCTGCGCGGATTGGTGGTCAGTAGTGGCCCTAAAATCGATGCCAGCCGGTCCCAGTGGGGCGGCTACGATGCGGAAGACGGCTACACCGACAAGGCGCGTTCCAGTAAGGAACAGATTATTTCAGGCTGGCTCAAGGCACTTTCTGGCCGTGTGACGGTGGATTACGGAGCCAATGCCGGCCGCTACAGCAGGCTTGCCGCCGAGTTTTCACAGGTTGTGCTCGCCGTTGAGCCCGACACGATGGCGGCGGAGCAGCTTTATGCTCGGACGGTTGAGCACCAAACGGATGCTGCCGGGATTCAAACGGTACGCATGGATGTTTTAGCACCTAGCCCCGGGATTGGGTTACACGGTAGGGAGCGTCCGGGCTGGTTTGAGCGACTGGAAGCCGACACAGTGATGGCACTTGCGTTGATTCACCATCTCTGCCTCGCGGCAGGTATCCCGCTACAGGAGGCTGTCCGCACGCTGAGCCGTGGGACACGCCATCTGATTTTGGAATGGGTGCCATCGGATGACCCACAAGCCAAGCGCCTCGGGGCGGCCCGCTCCCGTACCTTTACGGACTATACGCAGCCAGCCCTTGAGCAGTACTTGTCAGAGCTTGGAATTATCCGTGGCAAGCGCGAAGTGGATGACTCGATGCGGACGCTTTACCTCATCGAGTTGAATCCGCAAACGAGGTCCTAGTCTTCTGACTTATGGGTTGTGTGCGGTGATGATCCGTCCGGTTTCATCCCGCCACTTTGCATAGAGCACTGGCTGCACTCCGGGCTGTGGGATACCCGTTAGGACGCTGCGAACTCCGCCACCATCGACATCAATGGCTGACTGGCTAACATTTGTGAGTCCCGTTGCCGCCCACTCGATCCCTGGTGCGCTCGCACGATCTTTACCATTCGCATCGGTCACAACTGCTACCGCTTGAACACCTTGCTGGCCATCGATACGCTTGACGCTTTCAGCAACGATTTCAACTGTCGGAGGCTTTATATTGGCTTGTCCCTGGTTTAGACGGAAGGCAAACGCGAGCGGAATGCATCCAATGACCGCCGCCATCACACCGACAGTGACATGCGTAACGGGTTTCACTGGCAGTAACGCCTCCGGAGCAACCTCGTTTTCCCTACACGCTCCTACCCCAACTCCCATCCAGAACCAAAGCTGAATCAGCACCCCGGGAAAGACGTGCGCTGGGCTGCCAAGGCCATCCACTATGGATGCAAAAACGGCACAGACGGCTCCCATCGCCAGCGCTTTGCGGTGGTGATGATTCCGGGCGCTCATATCAGGCAGGCGCTGGATGATTGACTGCATCAAGGTGATGAACAGTCCCGCATACAGCGCCAATCCGGTTACGCCGAGCTCCGCGGCGGTCTGCACCCAGACATTGTGTGCGAGGTTCGAGTGCCCGGTTCCTACGCGCGTGACCGTAAATGGTTCATCCGCGGTGTGCGTCCACCAGCTCTGCAAGATTGGCCATGATCCCGTGCCCCAACCGGTAAATGGCCGCTCTGCGGTCGCGAGGACAGCGCCACGCCATTGGTTCAAACGGTCGATAAACGATGTGTCATCCTTGAGAAACTGAAAGGTTGTTGCGCGCTCGCCGAGGAGGGGCATCAACTCACCGATGATAACGAACACAATCAAACCCGCGGCTACGACTGCGGCTGGTCCGACAAGGTCATGCTTGCGGTTACGGTCGATGCGGATACTGCCCTCTTTTGCGGCAAGCAGGGCCATCATGATGGCACCCGCGACCAAGCCAATCCATGCCGAACGTGTGCGTGCAATCAGCAGCGCTCCGACAAGGACGACTGCAGCGGCTTGGGAATAGAGACGCGTCTTAAACTCGAGGCGTGGCTGAAGTGCAAGGGCAATCGCGGGCGGGATGAGGATCAGGAGGAAGGAGCCGAGGGATTCGTGGTTACCAAACGATGCGAAGATGGCTCCACGCGATGCGGATTGATCCTGACCAAACTGTGCGAAACCAAGGAGAGACTGTGCAACTCCGATTCCAATGGCTGCGGTTGCAACCCAACGGATAGTGTCAGACTTTAGGCCATATCCAGCGATGATATAGACAGCGAGACCAATCAAGACTAGCAGACAGCGAGCAAGGGCCCACTTGGAATCCGGTGCGTTGAGGATTCCATAAAAATGCCAGGCTGTGAGCGCGAGCATCCACGGGGTTGGCCCGCGCAGCAGCATCGTCTGGATGCGTTCCTGAAACGTGGCAACCGCGATGACGATAAACCACGCACCGAGCAACGTCCCCTGAAGGATCCGAACGGGCCATGGGTTTGGTATCCATGGCATTTCTGCCAAACCGGATGCAAGCAAAACCAATAGCAGCAATGCTCCAGCAAGGTACTTTTCGATCACCGATGTACGGTGATGTGAACGGCTACCCCGTTGCGAACGGCTACTGGAGGGTTTCGAGGATGTCGTTTCAGGCATAGTCACTGCGATTCTACGAGAAATTCACGATGAAGATGTGTGAGAGCTGCGTAATGAACACGAAATGCCGAGGGATTTGATCGAAATGAGGACTGTTTTAGGATTACGCACGTAATCTGCTAACATCGTTTACCAGCTCAGTTGGCTGGTCAACATACAGATAGAGTGTGGTTGGCCTTCGTGCCAAACCAAATGGGAGAACCGCATCCTCCGCTTTTGCTAGCCAGATGACAACATTGGGCTGATCTCCAAGTGCACACCAAAGCACCTGGGGTGAGCTGACCCGCTCAATTTCCTTCTCGAGACCACTCAGTGCCTGGATAGATTCCACAGGTATCCAACAGCAATAAAGCAACGATGTTCTTACCAGCAACCCATTCGTAGTGACGAGTATGGGTCGTTGTTTTGCTGCTCTAATCAGAGCCACGGTGTATAGCAACATCATGAGATGCAAAGCCCCAAGCAGTATTGCTAACTTAGTTGACTTTGTAGCAACAAAGAAGTCGATGGCAATGCCTTCGACAATCACCAAAAAGCCGATAACACCAAGCATCATTCGTATGTTGCCATTCTCGTGATAGCTAAAGGTTCGGATCTCGGCTTCATCAGGTCTGTTACGGTGCTTAAAGCCAACCCCTAAGAGATGCTTCCAGACCAACTTTTCATACAATAATGCTCGAAGAGGCTGTTTTACAGAGCGCAGGCTCAGGACTTCATCGGTCACTTTGCCAGCTTTCGCAGTGCCACTGTCAAGCGGCTTCCCAAATTTGAGTCACGGAAAATCTGCGTTTCCAGTGCAGAGCTAAAAACAGCCTCGCTTCCGAGAACACCGACATCCTTGCGGGCACGGGTCAGCGCCGTGTAAACAAGTTCCCGGCTGCATAGCCGATGCACCTCTGGAGGCATCACGACATCAACAGTTCCCCACTCGCTTCCTTGTGATTTATGGACAGTGATGGCAAATGCAGGTTCGATGTCCGTAAGCGACGCATAGGGCAGCAAGCGCGTGGGTCCCACAACCAAATGACCATCTTTTGTCGTGGTGAGTAGCGGCTCAAATGCAGCGTAAAGTTCATCCCCAACCCATGCACTAAATCCAATCTCACCATTCATGAGCTCCAGCGCATAGTTATTCCGCGTGACGATGATTGGTGTGATGGCATCCGGGTGTGCAAACGCATCAAATTGCTGATTGATTGCCATCACCTGGCGCCGCAGTGGACAGATTATCTGCCAGGCCCCAAGCTCATGAAATAACATATCCGCGCACTTAAGCAACACGTCTACGCTAGAAAATCGTTGTGGGGTTGCCATGTTTGGGCGAAAATGCGCATAGCGGTCACGCATTTTCTCGGGATATCGCAGCCCTCCTTGCAGAGCAACATCACTACGCAGGCGATTGCCAAGCAACATCTGCGCTGTGGCCACATCCCCTGCAAGGGTTGCATCCGCGATGGCAGACAGCTCGGATGTTGCCCTCTGGTTGCGTTTTAGAGTAACGATTGGGCTTTGCTCCCCTAGATCAGCCTGCAATGCCATTAAGTCCTGAAGCACACTGCCAGCCTCCACACTCGGTAGCTGGTTTGGGTCACCAACGAGAATGAGGCACGCATCTGGTGGCATCGCACGCAACAGGGCGTCCATCAGGCCAGCATCCAACATTGAGACTTCATCGACAACTAAGACATCGACCTCAAGCGGGTTTCGCTCATTGTAGTAATAGGCATTGTGCTGATCAGGGCGGCTTCCGAGGAGGCGATGCACCGTCATCGCGGCGGTCGAAACAACCTTTTGCCGGCTGAGTGCAGCCGTGATGCGGGTTGCTGCGCGGGCTGTCGGAGCAGCCAAAGCAATACGGATATCGGTTCCGCTCTTGTTAGCAAAGCGCTGCCAAGTATCCAAAATGCTGGCAATAACCGTCGTTTTTCCCGTGCCTGGGCCTCCCGTGATGATGAGCAGCTTCCTGGATGCGGCGGCCACGGCTGCTTCTTGCTCAACAGCCAGGCGGATTTTGTTCTCTTTCTCCATGAAGGCGATTGCCTCAGAGACCGCCGCATCCCAAGTCGCACGATCAAAGTGCGTTTTGTCTCGGAGACGTTCAACGATTGCACTTTCGAGCCCTGCCTCGATGCTGTGAAAGCGTCGCAGCTGCAGTCCCGTTTCCGTAGCAACAATGAGGTGCTCCGGGAAGGCATTGTCCATGGGGGCTGGCCAGTAATCTGAAAGGGCATCCAGCCACTCGTAAACACTTCGGGAATTCTCACCCGTAAGGCGTTCAGCCGCCTTGATTTGCTCACTCCACTCCCGCAGCTGTACCTTTACGGATTGGACGGCATCCGGGGATACTCCCAGCTGCAAATGGCCATCCTGTGCTCTCGCCAGCATGAGGAAAAGTACCGTCCGCAAATTTTCATCTGGTGCAGCATAGCGATCACAAATGCGATTGGTCGCGGCGGCAATAAATGGCACTCCGGGGATGCGCTGGATTGCAGCCGCAATCGTAATGTCTTTAGGCGTTGGCAACATGAAAGTCCACCCATCCCTTCCCATCGGCCGCAGGTCCATTCTCAAAGGCCCGCACAAAAATGTAGCGGACTCCCGCCACGTGTCCCAGGTTTGCAGCCTCGATGGCTTGTTTATAGAGGTACCCCTGAAGACCATAGCGGTGATGGTGCATCGCTTCCTTTATATGGTCGTCGTCGTAGGCAGCAAGGTGATTTGTCTTCCAGTCGACAATCCAAATTCCAGTGGGTGTTTCGAAAATGGCATCGATGTTCCCCGTTAGAAACCCACGCGGAAGGACATCGGTGCGCCCCGCGGCCAGCTCCGCACTTACATTGCTGGCAGCCTCCCCGTGACTAAGAAATGGCACTTCGGGGAATGCATTTTGGATATCCATCAGGCGTGTTCCACAAGGCAGCATCGTTCCGAGCGCGCCGTTCACCATATTACAAATGGCATCAACATTTGGATCGCTTTCCTCGGAGATCTTAATGCCATCCGCACGCAGGCGTTGGTGCGTAAATTCGGCGACCCGCTCAGATGTCACAGGACAAGTAGACGCTTGTGCCTTTAGGACATCCTCGAAGACGGCATGCACAATATTCCCCAAGCGTTTGCCCGCCACTGTCAGACGGGACACTGACTTACCTGAGTGCCCGCCTCCACTTGTTATCAACACATCAGATGCCGCAATCTGGACATCATCTGCTTCATCCTCAGCAGGGTTTGGAACGGCATCAAGGATAGGCGCATGGTTTTTCGTCAGCTTTGTAAAGCTGGTGAACTGCCGCTGTGGGTATAGCTTATGTGCATCAGGAACTGGTCGCTCCGGCGGTGCAGTTTGTACGCTCTGTTGATATTTATCAAGCGTGGTTGCCGCGATGCCACTACTTGAATGCACAGCATAAAGCTGTTCCCCAGTGATCGAGACATTAGTCGATGCCAGCTCACTTAGGCTATCTAGTGTTACATCCCCGAGCACAGGTGTAAGCGCAGTCGTCCAACCCGGCTGCTGACCTGACCGTGGGCATTGCCCTGCAGGGAGGACACAGTAGGAAACAGCCCGCGTCAGCGCGACATAAAGTAGGCGTTTATCTTCATCGGCAGCATCATCAGTGACGCGTTTGAACGCAAACTTGTCCCACCGTCGGAAGTGGACCACTTTGCGTGTTCGTTCACCGGAATCGGCGGCGACGATTCCGTATTCAGGAGGCGTTCCCGTATTGGATGATGTCACTCCGCCGCCCATAAATACGATTGGGAATTCCAAACCTTTCGAGCTGTGTAGTGTCAGGACATGAACGGCATCATCATTTCCCTCAGCGAGCTGAGGTACAGATTCCCGTGCATCGATGACGGCTTTAAGGCGCCCTGGGAGGGCATCCACCGTTAGTGCCTCGGTAGCCATCGTTTTTTCAAGCCACTGCCCGAGATGGACGAGGTCGGCTGCTCTGCGAAGATGGTCGAAGGGTGCCCGCGCGACGCCATCGAGGCCCCAGAAACCATGTTCAGGTTCAATAATCTCGCGAATGGCTCCAGCTACATTTCCACCTTCGAGCATCCCCGCCCAGCCTTGAAAGCGACGTTGCCACTCCGTAGTCTGTTGTTCGGTTAAGTTCCGCTGACTGACATCGGAGAGACCCGACCACCAAGTAAAGATTGCGGCGCGGACGATCCGGATGTCATTTGGTGATGCAAGCGCGCTGAGGATGCTGAGAAATTCTTGTGCGGTTGCTGATGTACCGACATTCTCGCTGCGCTCGTAAACAACGGGAACATGGCGTTTACGAAGCTCGCGAATACAGGCCATCGCCTCCCTGCCGGTCCGACACAGTATCGCGATCTCCTTGGGGAGAACACACCGCTCCTCTTGGGGTTCATCGGATTCTGGCTTTGCTGGGGTCACAAAACGGATGTCATCTGTTAGCAACGTGAGAATGTGGTCAGCCATCCAGGACACGTAGGCGCGGCGTGCGACACCGACCTTCTGCATGTCCGATGGAAGATAACAAAGCGCGACCGGTGGCAGTTTTACTCCATCGGAATCGATGAGATAAGGCTTCCCGCCA
>JAURHZ010000116.1 GCA_030833025.1 Armatimonadota bacterium | reverse complement strand
ACATCGCGTTGAAGCAAATAGCGCTTGGGAGTATAGGACGACGGGTCAGCTGGACGCTGATTTGTACAATGATGCTCCAATTGCTTATCCTAGCGGTACCTCGCCCCGTGCGAGCACAGGTAACCGCATTGCCATCTGTTGCAATCCTAGACTTCGGGGTTAATCCTGGAGTTCGGGTGAGTGCTATTCAGTCGCGAAATGCGACCGATGCTGTGTGGCTTGAAATGTCGCGCGGCGGTGGCTATGACATCACTCCACGGTCAACCGTGGTTGAAGAGCTATCCAAGCTCGACATCACGCTGCCTACGAATAACATTGGATTGCTCCGTTTGGGCCAATCCTTGGGTGTTAGATACATCGTTACCGGCGACATCGCTGACGTGAAGTTCACTGAAGCGCCACGCCGTGCAAAGGCTACTCTGAGTGTCCGGATGACGGACACGACATCAGGTGAGTTTGTAAACGGTGCAATGCAGGTTGGTCTTTCACAGATTCCTGCGCCTGGTGTTACTGCAGATGACGAGCAGATGGTTAGCCAAGCTATCACTGCTGCTGCATTCTCGGCAGTGAAGCAGATTCGTGACTACAGCCTTCCTGAAGCCACTGTCCTGATCAACCGCGGAAATACCGAAGTACGTCTTAACAAGGGTGCACGTGATGGTATTGCTGCTGGCCTTGAGATGATCGTCCTTCGTGGCGGTGACAAAGTCGGCCGAGTTCGTGTTACTGCGGTAAACGCGACCGATGCTGAGGCTGTCATTGTTGACACCGGTAAGGGAATTCGTCCTGAAGACAAGCTGATCTCTGTGTTCTCTTTGCCAGGAATCAGTGTTTCTTCGACTGGTGAGTTTGTGAAGACTCCAGTCGCGGATGCAGATAACTTCCGTACACGTCAACGCAAGCAAAAGAGTCCTGTGCAAACGGTTATCGGCG
This sequence comes from Armatimonadota bacterium, assembly GCA_030833025.1. Classification (GTDB taxonomy): domain Bacteria; phylum Armatimonadota; class Armatimonadia; order Armatimonadales; family Armatimonadaceae; genus CAIRTT01. The sequence goes on along the minus strand of JAURHZ010000116.1, from coordinate 6,305 downwards.
TTGTTGCTGCTGTTGCGTTGGGTGCCTTTGTTACCCGCACAACATCGTCTAACAATGGTGCTGGAATCGTTGGTGTTCAGGCCCGTGCTTACGCTGAAGCATCGATTGTTACCAGTGGTGACCCAACTGCGGCACGTGTCGAAGTTCGATGGAAGCCGGCTCCTGATGTTCCATTCAACAACATCATCGAGTACCACATCTATCGCAACGAAGATCTAGTTGGAGTTGCTCCTCGCAACCAGATGTACTTCATCGACTCTCCGCTACGTCAGGGAACCCTTACGTACAACCGTATCCAGTATGCCGGTGGTGGATTCCAGTCGACTACAGCTGGTGGTACGACGGCAGGAACAACAACCGCGGGTGGGACGACTACCGCTGGTGGTAACAACAACGGTGGTAATAATAACAACGGCGGCGGTAATGGCGGAAACGGAAACGATCCTTCGATTCCATCGAGCCTTGCTCAAGCTACTGTAACTGTTGCTCCTCTGACAGTTGCAGCAACTCATCGCTACCGTGTTGCTGTTCTTTACAAGCAACTGCAAGCGGCTGACCTGTCGGGTAATACCGGTGGTGGCGGTGGCGCTGGTGGAATCGGTGGTGGCGGTGCTGGCGGTATCGGTGGCGGTGGCGCCGGCGGTAGTGGTGGCGGTGGGAACAGTGGCGGCGGCGGCGGTGGAAACATCGGTGGCGGCGGCGGTGGAAACATTGGCGGCGGCGGCGGTGGTAACAATGGTGGAACACAAATTCTCTACCGTGAGTCCAATGTCGAAGCTACTAGTGGTGCAGTCACTCCTATCGCTCGTCCTGGTGTAACAGGCCCGACGGTTGACCAAGACCTTCGCCATGTAACGGTCTCGTTCCGTACCACACCTGGTGCAAATGAGTATGTCGCTGAGTTCTCTTCGCGTCCTGATTTCAAGAACAAGGTTCAGAAGGGTCCGTTTACGGCTCCTTACCTCTCCGGTATTGATTCAAGGACCGAGACGTTCGACATATCTACGGAGTTCCGAAATCTCCGATCTGGTGATCGTGTGTATTACCGAATCGGTGGACGTAATGCCGGTGACCTTCCAGGTCCTGTTGGCAAGGATACTCCTAATGCCGGTGACTTCGTCTACAGCCAGGATGGATCTGCGTTTGGAAAGCTTCCAACGCCTCCAGGCCCTCCTAGCAACTAATGTGATATGCCGGAGAGGTTCATCCTCTTCGGCGGATTACATCACTACGTAAGTTTGATTTTTGTGTAAGCGAGAAGACCCTATGTCACTACTCAAGCTACTTGCAGGAACCATTGTCGTCGGTGCGCTTTCGAGCGCTACGTTGGCGCAACAGGCAAGTTCGGTTCCAGGCGAAATCGTTGTTCGATTCAGTGAGTCTATGTCCGCAGCTGACGCAGCAAAGATTGTTGCTGCCGCTGGTTGTGAGGTTATTCGTCCGCTTGCATATTCACCTGGCCACTATTTGGTTGGTGTCGTCGGCCGCGATAAGTCAACGCCGTCGACATCCAACCTGGCTGCCGATCTAGGAGTTGCTGCTTCCTTGCGAGCGGGAGGAGCGATCTCCGCTGACCTCAACTACTTGCGCTTTGCGAAGCAAACCGCTCCTGCTGGTCAGAAAATCGTTCCAAACGATGCCCAGTACGGTAAGCAATGGCACTATGACCTCATCCGCATGCCTGAAGCGTGGAATATTCAATCAGGCAAGCGTCAGATCAAGGTCGGTGTTATTGACTCTGGAGTTCAAGTCGACCACCCTGACTTTAAAACAGTTTCTGGTTTGTCCCGAGTTTTTCAACAGGACTTCCACACAGCTGAGCCTTCCGCCGGTGACACCATGGGCCACGGTACCCACGTTGCTGGAACCATTGCTGCATCGACGAACAACACGGAAGGTGTTGCTGGTGTTGCTGGATGGGAGCGCCAGGGACTAGATGTCAAGATCATTTCGGGCCGTGTATTTGGTTCCAGCGGAGGAACCACAAGTGCCGAGATCATCACTGCGGTTCGCTGGCTTATTACACAGAACGTTGATGTAGCTAACTTCTCTCTTGGTGGTTACGGTACATCAACCACTGAGGAAGCGGCATTCCGTGACCTGTACAACGGCAATACTGTTGTAGTAGCTGCGGCCGGTAACGATACGACTGACAACGATGTCACTCCGCACTATCCGAGTGATTATCCATTCGTTATTAACGTTACAGCTGTTGGTCCTACCCGTAAGTTGACGTGGTATTCGAACTTCGGTGGCAATAAGAAAAAGATTGCTGCTCCTGGCGGTGCGTTGACCGGTAACCTCCTTGATGACGTTCTTAGCACGGTTCCCGGGTCGAAGTATGATGCATTTGCAGGTACATCGATGGCTTCTCCGCATGTAGCCGGCGTTGCTGCACTCCTAGTCGCATCGGGTTGTCCGATCGCTAGTGTTTACGATGCAATGGCAGCGACGGCTCAACCTGCCGCTGACGGTCCTGATGCAAAGAAATATGGTCCTGGTATCTTGGATGCATATTCTGCAGTTCTTCCATATGCCGATCCAGATCCTGTTGTTGAACTAATCGGTGGTAATGGTGTTGACCGTGGCACAACGTACTTCCATCAGGCACCGCTTTCGGTGACGATGGTAGGTGTGTCGAAGATTGTTGCCTCTGGGGCTGTAGCTCCGGCTATCAATGAGTCCGATGTAACGGTTGAAATTCAAACTGTTGGACGTAACCCATCGACTCTGAAAACTTATGTGGGCGGACGTAGTGGATCCGGTCACTTTGATATTCCTACGCTTGGTGCTATTGACATCAAGGGTAAGACCTTCACCGTTCAGGTGCCTCGTGATCCAGCCGAGAGCGTAAAGCTTGGTGCAGGTCAGTACCGCATAGTCGTCAAGGTCGGCGGTGTTGAGAAGAACATCCAGTTCATCACCGTTGTCGATAAGGTTATTGCACGCGGACGCTCGATGGTCGCTGTCCCTTATAAACTGAACGGTGTTACTGCTGTCACCCCTGAGCGTGCTCTTCTTGGTTTAGCTCCATCGTTTAGTGTTGCTCGTTATAACCCGCTTCGCGCTAGCGGAGAGCAAGAGTATTCGACTTATGCTGATGGCATAGTAAATGTTGCTGCAGTTGGCGTAAATGGGCCGTTTGCGGCGAGGTTTGTAACCGCTGGAACACCTGTCACGTTTGAGCAAGGCAATCCATCGACATCGATAGCGCCAATTGGAAATGGCTATTGGTTGAATCTTGACCGTGCTACGGTTCTTGATACGACACAGTTGCCAACTCCTGGTGTTGCATCTTCAAGTCCGCTTGCAGTTGATTCTGTTGGAATCAAGGTTTATGCAGGTAATGGTGGATGGAACATGATCGGTGCTCCATTCTTGTTCCCTGTTGATTGGAATGCTGTTAGTGTCGTTGCTGATGGCGTGGCGTACTCACTTGGTGATGCTGTTCAGATGGGGTACATCAGCCCTGTCTTGGTTTCTTATGTAAATGGTGACTACAGCTATTCTGTAGCTCCTGCAGGACGTTTGGAGCCGTTCCAAGGTTATTGGATCCGGACGTATCGTGATGTGACGTTGGTTGTTCCTCCTTCTGCATCACAAGGTTCGGGTCGTTCAGCAACGGCTGGTATCCAATATGGAATGAAGATTGGTGCCTTCGTCAAGGGTGACCGCGATGCTGAGAACGTTATCGCTGTAGCACAGGATGGCAAGGTAGGTTCTGACAAGCACGACGTTACAAAGCCTCCGGCTTCTGGTGGTGATGTATATGTCCGGATCTTGGACGAGCAATCTGCTTCCTCGAGAGCGCTTGCGTATGATGTTCGTTCTGCAGACTCTGCACGTAAAACTTGGACCGTAGCTGTATCCGCGATGAAGGACAACGAAATGGTTACGTTGTCGTGGAATAAGCTTGGAACCAATGGCCGAAACGTGCGGTGGTCGGTTGTGGACCTGTCCACTGGCCAGAAGGTTTCTGCATCGGACAAGAGCCAGATTCAGTTTGTAGCCGGTGCTGCAGGCTCGACTCGTAAGTTCCAGTTTGTAGCTGATCCAACAGGGGCATCTGGTCCATTGGCCGTAACCGGTCTGCGTACTGTTCCAAGTCGCTCTACGGGCGGTGTTACAGTTCGCTTCAGCACTACCAAGGATGCAACAACAACGGCTGTTGTGACAACGGTTTCTGGTAAGGTTGTCTCGTCTTCGTTGGGTGTTACAAGGGCCACCACTGGTGGTGATGTTACGATGCATTGGGATGGCAAGGCTGCAGATGGTTCATCGGTGCCAGCTGGTCCGTATCGCCTTGAGATTAAGGTTGTCGGCGGTGACAATGAACAGGTGGTCGTCCACAGAATCGTTCAAGTAGTCCGCTAGGTGGAATCTGCCTTTCACGGCGGCTGACATCGTTTGTTTGCATGATGTAAGAGGATTCATCCATGTCGATTGATTGGAATGGTCGTAGTTTCGGCTCTGCTCGAAATGCTAAGCGCTTCGCAGCAATCGTAGCAGGTCTTGGCCTGGCAGGGGTTTGGAATGTAACGCCTGTGTTGGCTGACACGATAGGTGGAGTTGGTGCGTCCATTCCTTCTGTACCTAATCCGTTTCCGGCAACTCAGGGGACGACTCCTGCGTTGTGGGGTTACATCGGTAACGAACACATTTTGGTGTCGATGGGGTACATCAACACTCTTTCGTTGTCGACCCCTAGCATCACGCTGACGGTGGCCGGTCGTATGTCCTTTGGTACAACGGGTGGATCCCGCCAGACAGCTGCAGATAACAATCAGCCATTGTCTGGTCACAACTATGATCCATCTGGAACCTTGTCTGTATGGCCATATGCGAATAGCTGGATAGGTACTATCGGTCTCCTGTCGACGTTGGACTATCCAGCGTATCTGCAAGCAATTGTCGATGGTGAAACCACTAACGTCGGTTACGATTCTGCTAAGGCAGTCACACCTCCGTTCTTTGATCGTACTCCTTCTGGTCCGGTTCTATCGAGCGAATATACGGTTGGTGCTAACGATGTTATTCGTATTCGCACTGCAGTCAAGGTTCTGCGTTCAACGGCTCGCATCGAGTGGACGATCACGAATGATGACACCATTTCGCACAACGTCGGTCTTCGCTATGCGATCAACCAACGTGCGGTAGAGAACAATCTTTACTATGTTGATCCGGATCGCGGTGCAACGAATCAGACAACTGTCTACGATGGTTCGAAGGTTCCAACTCAAGTCGAGGTCTTTGGGCGTCGTGCAGAGAAGGATTTGAACGATGCAACGACAACTCCGTTCCATTCACGATGGATGCTTCGTGGTAACGGAGCTACTGAGCCTAGTAAGGTCTGGGTAGCAGATTCTTTTGATCTATATCCTGGTGAAGCTGCGGCACCAACAGATAACTATTTGCCACAGACGACGCGCAATACGAAATTCTCGGCTGGTCTTGCGGTCGCTGCTTACTTTGGCGGTGATACTGGATACGTACTTCGCCCAGGTGAATCTCGTACGGTTGTAACCTACTACGGACTCGGAACCAGCACAGAGCAGTTCGCCAATGACTTAGTTCTTGGTACCGAAGCACCGACTGCACTGCAGTTTGACTCGGCCGCAGCTCTCGATCCGAGTGTAGCTGGGAATACGAGTGCTACGGTTGCTTCCATCGGTGCAAAGTTCTTGTCGCCGAACCCGTTCCAGATCTTTGCGTCTGCCTACAGCCAGAAGGCCAACGATCCTGAGTTCGACGTTCCATTCAATGGCGTGTCTCTCTCGTTGAATCTTCCTAATGGTCTGAAGCTTGGCACCGTTCCTGGCTCGACTACACGCGATGTACCTACGAAGCTAGTTGATACGACGGCTGGTAGTGGTGTCGGAAAGATTTCTGGAGACCAAGAAGGTTCTGCCAACTGGTATGTCGAGCCTTCGGGTGACCGGTTTGGACCATTAACTTACCAAGTGTCGTTGTCTGTGAGTCAACCGTTGAATATTAGCCGTACGGTTTCCCGGACGATTAATATTCCTGCAGTGCCGATTGTGGAGCTTCAGCCGAACGTGTACCAGATGGTTGGTTTTCCGTTCCAGTTCGATCCTGTACTGTCTAACAATGGCAATCCAGATACGATCGTAAATAGCTTGAACCGGCCTGAAGAGCTTAACCCTACGTTCTATCGTTGGGTACCGGATACCACTGGGTTTGAAACTGGTGGTGGCCGATGGCAGGTTTCGACCAAGCTCGAGACCGGTACGGCTTACTTCTACCGCCCAACTATCATCACGGGTAATGGAAAGCGTGCGCTGTTC
>JAURHZ010000115.1 GCA_030833025.1 Armatimonadota bacterium | reverse complement strand
GAGCGCGAGCGTGCTCCCCGTCCTGAAGGTGGAAGAGGTGGTCGTGATGGTGGCCGTGGTGGCCGCGACGGAGGTCGTGACAACCGCAACCGCCGTTAATTCTGCTGGTTCACAGTTTTTTATATGTCACGGCGATGCTAAGTTCCTGGACAAGCAATATGCAAGCTTTGGCATGTTGACAAAAGGCACTGAGGTGCTTGATGCCATCGCAGGTGCGGCTACAGTTCAAAAGGGTGAAAAGAGCTCGCCTGTTGAACCAATAAAGATTACATCGATTACTATTACCGAGGCTTAAGCGCCACACGGTCATCAACAAAAACTCCCCTCCGAAGACAACCTTCGAGGGGAGTTTTTACTATTTTGAGTGCTACGGCCAATCCACATTCAATCAATGCTTTGCGCCGCATTCAACGATGCGTGCCATCCGTCAAAGTCAATCTCGCACGTTTCAGTATGGCCTTTACTGAACGGCAAGCTGTTGGTTGAAAAACGAAAAAGCCCCTCCTCGACTCATCCAGAAGGGGCTTCCTCGTAACTGTCAGCCTCTCAGATCTTTTGCCAGCTGCGCGTTTCCGAGCTGAGAACGACTGCATCGAGAACCTTTTGACACGCCAGGCCATCGGCGAAGTTTGGATGAAACTCCTTACCCTCTGTAAACGCCACCAGCATGTCGCGAATCAGGTTGATGAAGGTGTGCTCGTACCCGATGATATGTCCCGCCGGCCAGTAGTTGCCCGTGTAAGGATGACTGCCATCGGTGGTCTGAATCACACGGAAGCCCTTACGGTCATCCGGATCCTCGTGATTGTAATACTCGAGCTCATTCATCCGCTCCATGTTGAAGACAATCGAGCCCTTGGAGCCATTGATTTCAAACTTGTTGTGATTCTTGCGTCCAGCAGCCATACGCGTTGCTTCAAACGTTCCAACGGCGCCACTCTCAAAGCGGGCGCGGAAAATCGCGCTGTCATCAACGGTAACTTCGCCCATCTGATCGCTTACCTTGCCGCCCAAGCGGTCATCAATCTCCGCAAGGATTGGGCGCTGCTTCACAAATGTGTCCATCATTCCGGAAACTTCCGTGATCTCACCCATCAGGTAGCGCGCCATGTCAATCGAGTGGGCAATCAGGTCGCCATGCGCGCCACTGCCTGCGATATCTCCTTGGAGGCGCCAAACGATCGGGAAGTTTGGATCCACAATCCAGTCCTGGAGATAGACGCTGCGCCAGTGATAGATACGGCCAAGGTCGCCATTCTCGATCATCTTCTTGGCTAGCGCAACAGCCGGGACACCCCGGTAGTTGAAACAAACGGCATTCGGCACCTTATTCTCAGCAACGGCATCTTGCATCGCACCCGCTTTGGCAACCGTACTCGCCAATGGCTTTTCGCAGAACACCATTTTGCCGGCTTTTGCAGCTTCAATCGCGATTTCGACGTGGGAATCGCCTGGTGTCACGATGTCAATCAGGTCGATATCGTCGCGGGCAATCACCTTGCGCCAGTCGGTTTCGTACTCAGCAAAGCCAAACTTCTCCGCAGCTGCTTTGACCTTGTCTTCGGTGCGACCGCACAAAACTTGCAGCACAGGTTCAATCCCAATCTCTGGGAAGAACTTGGTCAGCTGGCGATAGGCATTGGAGTGTGCCTTCCCCATAAACTGATAACCAATCAACGCGATACGAATCTGCTTGGTAGCTGACATCAACCAACCCTCCATCTTGTACGGGAAATCTGACCGGAATCCGTTCGACCAGCAGGACAAAATCTCCTGCTAATCTTCACTTTTAGAACCCAGCTACTATGCTGCATTCCGGATTCCATTACGGTCAATAGTGTACCGCTGGACAAACACTGCAAATTGCAGGGTATGGGAGATGCCGATCACACCCAGCTCCTTCGGTCCCCATAAATAGTTCGTCAATCATTTCTGGAACCGGGAACGGATGCGAAAACGTATTTCGGCGTAGACTGGAGCAACGATGACTAACCTGCCACCCGACTATGATGCGCGTGTTTACGCTGGAATTCTTGGAAAACTGATTGGCGTCTACCTAGGCCGGCCGTTTGAAGGCTGGGGGCGACGACAGATCGAAGAGACCATCGGCGAGGTCAACTACTACGTTCACCAACGCTTTGGTGTTCCGCTTGTCGTCACGGATGACGATATCAGCGGCACGTTCATCTTCCCTCGGGCCTTTGATGACAACAACTGTCCGTACGATGTCACACCCAAAATGGTTGCGGATGTCTGGCTGAATCATCTCATCGAGAACAAAACAGTTCTCTGGTGGGGCGGACTCGGAGTGAGCACCGAACATACGGCCTACCTCCGTCTCCGGGATGGTATCCAGCCCCCGGACTCTGGAAGCATCGAGCGAAACACACAGGTTGTGGCCGAACAGATTGGTGCGCAGATATTCATCGATGCATGGGCGATGATCGCACCGGGTGATCCCGAAAAGGCTGCACACTTTGCAGGTGTGGCTGCAAGCGTAAGCCACGATGGCGATGCTGTTCGGGCTGCTCAGCTCCTCGCAGCAATGGAAGCCATCGCTTTCGTAGAATCCGACCGTGACAAAATTTTGGATTTGGCATTGGTGCACATTTCTAAACGTGGAAAGCTCCGTCGCCTCGTGGATGACATCCGGGCATGGCACTCCGCCGATCCAAGCGATTGGCGCCAAACATTCGCGCAAATCGAAAGCAAATATGGCTACGACAAGTTTGGTGGCGGGTGCCATGTCATCCCAAACCACGCCATCATTCAAATGGCCTTTCTCCACGGGGATGATGACTTCCAGCGCACCTTGATGATCGCCGCGACGGCCGGTTGGGATACCGACTGTAATGTCGGCAATATTGGTGCCCTGATGGGCATCAAGAATGGCCTCGATTCCATCGACCGAGGGCCAGACTATCGGACGCCTGTTGCAGACCGGATGTACTTGCCAAGTGCAAAGCCTGGTTCGCAAATCACCGATGCCGCGGTTGAAGCAGTCCGTATCGCAAACATCGGGCGCCGGATTCAGGGGATCCGCCCGGTTATGCCAAATGGCGGGATGCGCTATCACTTTATGCTACGTGGCTCGCTCCATGGTTTCCGGGTCCGCGTCGGAGATGATGCAACCGATGGCGTAGTCATTGACAATGTGGAGATAGGGGAGCTTGCGGAAAATGCTGGTGTGGCTGCTGATGAGCGGGCACTGCTGATCTCGTACAAGAATGTCTCCACTGGCGTGGTTGCACGCGTTGCGACGGATACGTTCTACCCAACGGAAGCGTATGTCGGTGGCTACGAGGCGATTGGAAGCCCGAATCTTTATTCTGGGCAGCTCGTCCGTGCCCGCGTGGTCGCCGGAACAGCAAATGCGCGTGCCGCATCGGTGAGGCTGTGTGTGGGCGTCCTCGAAGGCGATGGCAACCTGACTTGGCTGTGTTCACACGTCACAGTCATCACGCCTGGGGAAGCATCGACCATGCAGTGGACAGTGCCAGATACCCATGGGCGCCCCGTCGGGGCAGTAGGTTTACAAGTCGTAGGACAGTCAGGGACTGGGGCCGTTTATCTCGACTGGTTGGACCATTCAGGTGTACCGGCTGTGTCGCTTTGTCCTCCCGCAGATGGACCAAAGAACAAAGCTTGGCGGGCATCGTGGATTACAGATCTTGATCGCCTGGAATTCTCTGGCCCTGAGGCGACATACCCATACCGGATGATCAGTAATGGCGGACCGAAGCTTGCTATCACCGGTGGCCATGCGTGGACGGGCTATCGGACCACGGCACACTTTGAACCCCACATGGCAGCAAACTTTGCGTTGTTAGCTGCTGTTCGTGGCCTGCGCCGACATGTTGCACTTGAAGTAACATCGCAAGGCACGGTCAAGCTCGTCTACCGCAAGGATGACATCATCGAAGTGCTTGCCGAAGAAGCGGTGGCATGGGCTCCAGATACTGTGTATGCACTTTCTGTTGATTTGGTAGCTGGCGGGACGGTGATTGGTGTTGTGGATGCCCCAGGTGCGTTGATTCGTGTCGAGGGGTTGATTCCGATGGACGATGCGAGTGGGGGAGTTGGGATGTCCGTGGCCAGTGGAGTGTGTAAAGTGTCATCCGTACGCGTCGAGCCGTTGACAAGCTAGTGGCATCACCAACGATTGTCGTCGCGAGTGACCTGGAGTGGCAGGCGCTTACTCCACTTCATGAGCTAGACCACGTGATTACGGGCGTGGGGATGCCGGTGGTTTACCGCACATTTTTACAGCGTGGTGTACCAGGCCCACTAATTAGCATCGGGATCGCAGGTGCATATCCAAGTACGGGCCTCAGCGTTGGAGATGTTGTTCTCGTTGGCAATGAGTCTGTTGGAGACTTGGGGATGGAGATTCCCGAACACCCGCAGTTCATACCGTTACGAGACTTTCCCTTTGGTGCATCGCATAGGTCGGTTTCGCTATCGTTTCCAATGCTAGATGCCGTGACTGTGGTGAACGCGTGCACGGTTTCGACGGTAACCGGAACAAACGAAACGGGGATGCGTAGGCGTGATGTTTTTAATGCTTCTATCGAGACGATGGAAGGGTATGCAGTAGCCGATATTGCGAATGCATCCGGAGTTCGCTGCATTGAGATCAGGGCAATTAGTAACATCGCGGCGGAACGCGACATGCAACCGGGTAACATCCGTATCGCATTGGATGCACTGTGTGCCTTTTGGGTGAAACATGGCACTGCCATCCTGGAGGCGCTGAATGAAGCGTAATGTTGAGACATCCAGGCTGAAAACCCTCCTTGGCTTTCTAAAGCCTTATCAGGGGAAATTGGCTGTTGGACTATTGGCAGCAGCAGTTGCCGGTGCCATTCCCGGTGGCGTAGCGGCCGCAGTCAAGGAGTTTGCAGACCGGTCAGGAAGCGGCAACATCAGCGGTATCTACATGGTTGCGGGTGCAATCGTAGGGCTCTACACATTGCTGGTGTTACTCCGGTACATCCAAGGGACGGTACTCGCAGAGGTGAGTCTTCGTGTCGGAAACGACCTACGGCGGACGTTGTATTCGCACTTGCTCCGGATGCCGCTGACTTACTTTGATACGCAGCGCACGGGCAACCTGATGTCGACGATGACGACCGATGTTGCTAAGCTACAAAATGCTGCCAACTGGGTAAAGGACTCTATTGCACTTCCGATTACGGCATTGACGATGTCTGTGATTCTCATCCGGACAAGTCCCAAGCTCGTCTTGATAACGGTTGCTGTCGTTCCACTAATGGCACTCGCGATACAGCAAATCACACGACGTCTACGTGCATTGAGCCAGACAGCACAGGCAAAGCAAGCTGAGCTAAATGCCTTGATGGATGAAACGCTGTCCTCCCCGCGGGTTATAAAGGCATTTGCAGCAGAAGAGCGCGAGCTAAATCGCTTTGCCAAAGTGGCCGATAGTGCGATTCACGCACAAATGCGTGGAATACGGCGCTCCGCATTGCTCGGACCCAGTGTCGACTGGATTGGGTCAGTAGCGATGGCCGTCATTTTGGTGATCGGTGCTCAGGAAATCGCGTTGCATACATCCGATTTGCTACGCGTCACTAAACAGGCAGACGCCACTGGTCTCATGGGAGCCGCACGAGACGCATGGATTGCGGCACGTGTACGCGGGTTGAGCATCGGTGGATTCTTGCAATTTGTCTTTGCTGCAAATGAGCTTTCACGTGCAATTGGCGGGATGGGCTCCCTTCGCGGTGCGCTGCTGGACATGTTTGGAGCAGTGGATAGGATCCATGAAGAGGTCCTCGATGTGCATCCAGAGATAGCCGATGCACCTGGGGCTACCAACCTTGGTGATGTCCGTGGGGCTTTGTCGCTTGATGATGTCACATTTGGCTACACAAATGACACACCGGTTCTCGGTGGTGTAAGTCTTGAGATTCGGCCCGGCGAGACGATTGCGTTTGTGGGTGCCACAGGGTCTGGGAAGTCGACACTGGTTGATTTGATTCCGCGCTTTATCGATCCATGGAGCGGGTGTGTAAAGCTTGATGGAATCGATATCCGTACTATCAAGCAGGGGAGTTTACGGTCCGTGATGGCCATCGTTCCGCAAAAGACAGTATTGTTTGCCGGAACCATTTTCGAAAACATTGCCTATGGAAAGCCTGGGGCGACACAGGACGATGTTGAGCTTGCGGCACGTGCGGCAGGTGCACATGGCTTTGTGATGTCAAAACCCGATGGCTATGCGACCTTGGTCGGTGAGCGGGGGGCGATGTTGTCTGGTGGGCAGGCGCAACGCATTGCGATTGCTCGGGCGCTGGTTTGTAAGCCGAGGGTCTTGATTCTGGATGAAGCAACCAGTGCTCTTGATAGCGGAACGGAAGCCGCGGTCCAGGATGCCATCCGGGCCGGGCGGCACGATAGAACGACGCTTGTCGTTGCGCACCGGCTGTCTACCATCGTCGATGCGGACCGTATTGTGGTGATGCAAGCCGGGAAGATTGTTGAGATAGGGACACACGAATCGCTTGTCGCGGCAGGTGGTGTCTATGCGAGTCTTGTTGAAACCCAGCTTCGGGGAGAAAGTGGAGAATCCTGATGGAAGAGGCGCAACCAAAGACGCTTAGATCCGAAGTCATATCGTCAGTGGTTTATGTGGTCAGTTCAATGATCCGGATGACAGTTCGCGTTAAGAATATCGGCTTAGATGAAGCGCTTAAGGCTAGTGAGCAGGGTGGTGTGTTCATCGCATGGCATGGAGATGCCTTGATTCCGGGACATGTACTGTCTTGGAAGAAGCTGACAGCACTGACAAGTTTGTCTCGCGATGGCGACATCCAGGCGCGTATTTTGCAAAAGATGGGTTATGACATTGTGAGGGGGAGTACAGGTCGTGGAGGCGCGCGTGCTGCCGTTGAGCTTGTCAATCGTCTCAAAGATGGAGTTCGTATTTCCTTCACACCGGATGGTCCCCGCGGACCCCGTCGTGTTATCCAAAATGGTGTCGTGTATTTCGCAAAGAAGGCACAAAGGCCTATCTGTCCGATTGTGATGCGCTACACACGCTGCTGGAACATCGGTACCTGGGATAGATATGCCATTCCAAAGCCATTCAGTACGGTTGAGTGTGAGTTTCTGCCACCAATCTACGTATCGCCAACGGATAGTCTTGATGAGGTTGCCGCTGAATTGACTGCGACGATGAATGCTGCAGCGCCAGATCCTCCTGGCTTGCTGATGGACAAACCTTAGCACCCTGTAAAACTTCACTGGTTCCATACAACAATTACCCTTGACAACAGAC
>JAURHZ010000114.1 GCA_030833025.1 Armatimonadota bacterium | reverse complement strand
GCAGACTTGTAAACATCCAATTTTCGCGGAATGACTTTGCACTAACCCGAGGAACCTTTCGTGTCCTTGGCGACACCCTTGAAATTCAACCGAAGGATGAGGAAATCGTCATCCGTATTTCCTTTGACTGGGATGATGTTCGTTCAATCTCACTGATTGACCAGCTAACGGGGGAGACGCTTGAGGAACGTGATGAGATCACGATTTTTCCAGCAAGTCACTTTGTCTCAGACCCGGAGCGGATGGAAGTCTCTCTAGCTGGAATCGAAGCCGAAATGCTCGAGTGTGTAAAGCGTTTCAAAGCACAGGATAAGCTGATCGAAGCACAAAGAATTGAACAGCGGACACGTTTTGATCTTGAAATGATTCGTGAGCTAGGCTACTGCTCCGGTGTTGAAAATTATTCCCGCTGGTTTGATGGGCGGGGACCAGGGACACCGCCGAATACACTTCTGGATTATTTCCCAGATGACTTTCTAGTCGTCGTCGATGAGTCACATCAGACCCTTCCACAAATTCATGCCATGTTTGCTGGAGACAAGCGCCGAAAAGATACGTTGATTGAGTACGGTTTCCGTCTTCCAAGTGCTGCTGACAATCGTCCACTACGCTACCAAGAATGGGAAGAAACCATAGGACAGTGTATTTTTGTGAGCGCAACACCTGGTCCATTTGAACGTCAAAACTCAGAACGCATTGTGGAACAAATTATCCGTCCGACGGGACTGATCGATCCTGAGATTATTTTGAGGCCATCCAAGGGACAAATTGATGACCTGATTGGTGAAATTCGTATTCGTACCGAGCGGGGTGAGCGTGTTATCGTCACAACGCTAACGAAAAAAATGGCCGAGGATTTGACAGACTACTTGGTAGATCTTGCCATCAAAGTGCAGTATTTGCATTCGGAGGTCCACACCCTCGAGCGTACTGAGATCTTGCGTGACCTGCGTCTGGGTGTTTACGATGTGATTGTCGGTATTAACTTGCTTCGTGAGGGACTTGACCTTCCTGAAGTGTCACTGGTAGCCATTTTGGATGCTGACAAGGAGGGCTTCCTCCGTAGCGATACCGCATTGATTCAGACGATCGGTCGTGCGGCCCGTAATGTGGGTGGTCAAGTAATCATGTATGCCGACCGGATCACGGGCTCTATGGAGCGTGCAATGACCGAGACGCAGCGGCGCCGGGAAAAGCAACAGGCTCACAATGCCGTTAACGGAATTACGCCATCAACAGTCATTAAAGCCGTCAGAGAGATTATTGAGAGTAAGAAAGTCGCAGAAGCCAAGACACACTACAAGGCGAGCTCTACAAAGCAACCTGAAAATATGTCGCTTGATCAACTGATGTCCACGTTGGTTGATATGGAAAAGGAAATGAAGCAGGCTGCACGGAGTTTGGACTTTGAGCATGCGGCTGTGATTCGCGATGAGATTGCACGATTGAAAAAACTGGTTCCCGCGGAGCAGCGTCGTAAATCGCCAACCTAAACTTGAAAGGGTTGGTTGGTCAGCTGTGGCAGGGATCTCTCAACACCAGATGATTGGGGGAATCCCACTTATGTGACAGCGAAACGATCGCGTCTGTCGTCCTGATTGGCTGGATCAGGTTGTTGCGCACACGTCTTTTGCTTATACAGCAAGGGGAGGTTTGATCTTACACTTAATTTGGCCAATAGGTAAGCACGGCTAAGATCCGAATAACAGGTAGTGATTCAACGTACTCGCGGAGCAACGTTGAAGTTCAGCCAAGCACGCATGTCGTTTGTTTCAGCGACGCTTGACTGGGACCTTACCGTTTACGACCAGGTTTGGATGCTTGACATCATATGTCTGTCGCCCGCTCGTCGCTGTCCCAGCAAGGTTTCCACCAGTAACACGGGTCAATGTTCCATCCCATGTGCTCTTCGGCTTCCAATCCGGACGTTTGTCCCATCCGCCAACCTCGCGATCCCATGGCGTCGCAGTGGCAATGCCGTTACGCTTCCAAGAAACCTTATCGTTGATATCTTCCGGGACATATTGACTCGATCGCTTTGCGCGATTCAGAGTGACCAGGGCCGATGCCTTCGATTGTGCTGCCGATGTTGTACCGACTGACGCACCTATCGATGTAGATGACGATGAATACTTTGGCATCATCGCTGCACGGGCACGCTGCGAAGCTGTCACTTTGCGGGTTGTCCTGAATGTCGTCACATCAGACGACGCTGTAGTGTCACCGGGTGCCTGAGTAGAGGTTTGAACCAGCACACACGCCGCAGACAGCAAGGTTATCCAATACATATTCAGATCTTCCGACTTTCTTAGCTAACAGACTTCCGACAGTTAGATTATGTCGCCTCACGTAGCCATGTGTATCCCGAATAATACCGGGTTGAATTGCGCCAGTGTGGCTAGGGTCCGCTAACGACATTACAAATGCTGGGATGGATGTCAATTATTGTGAAATCGATTCCGACAAAACATAGTACGGACCTATACGACGGTGATATAATCAGTCCGCTCACGGGTTGGTAGCTCAGCGGTAGAGCAGTGCCCTTTTAAGGCATTGGTCCTGGGTTCGAGTCCCAGCCGACCCACGTAGCACAAGGATGGCCCACACCGGAACATATCTGGTGTGGGCCTTTCGTTTATATGTTGACGGCTACTTGCTTACTTCCACCTTTTGGGTGTTTGAGGTCAACGGTGATGGTAGTACCTTGCGGAATGCTGACTGTCCATTCCGCGATGACCTTGTAGTCCGTCGTATCACCCACATAGCCTGAGTTGGCGATGCCTTTTAAGTGATAGCCTTCGCACTGGCCAAGCTCGGTCCGTTGCTTGCCAGTAACAAATTCGATGGCGGAATCAGCTGTCAGTTCCATCACAATCCCGCGTACAGCTTTCTTGGCCAACGCCTGCTTTGAGACGTACGTCGGTAGAAATCCCACATTTTTTGCAATCGCTCGAACTTTGTAATTCGTACCCCCAAGTGGAGTCACCTTTACTTCCAGCTCTAATTCAGGGGTGATAAGTGCTTGCCAGATGACCCATTTGCTGAAGCGCTGAATTTCATCAAAGAGGAACTCAGATGGAGGATTTCGGAACGCATACAGCGTGTCCCAACCGCCGATCTCAATCTCGCCAAGTTGAGGATGCATAAATGTTGTCCATGGAAGGTAGCCTTCACCCTTCAGTGCATCATCACTCCACTTCAAAAGCTTGATGTCATCAGAGAGCTCGTGGTTTCTCCCCCAGGTTGTAAACTTGAACGCACCTTGCTTAGTTGTCGCATCAAAGCCTTCCGTGATGCCAGCCTGACGGTGCGGGCTCCAGATTTCGATTGTCCACGCGTAGATACCGAAGTGGTCATAACACCAGTCATCAAACACACCGGTGATGACTTCCTTCGGGTGATACTTGAAGTCATGGTAAACAGAAATTGCTGGGTAGCCGGTGAGCTCTGTCCCTTTTTTGCCAATTTCCTGGAATGTCCAAAGGTCTTCCGCTGGCATGCTGTCATCCGCGCTGGTCCCATATGGACGTAGTAGTACGCCTGAGTAGGTATGAAATGTCAGGGCATGACAGATGTTTGGGTGCTTGGCGATGAAGTCAACGAGGGCGCGCGCTTCAGGTTCAGATGTCGGATACGGGCCAGCGCCATACTGCTCACTCTCACCGCGCCAGTGCCCTGGGAAGTTTCTGTTGAGATCGAGACCATGGCGTGTTGGTGTCATTGCTAAAACGTCAGGATCAGGATCGAGAACAATACCTTCAGGAAGCAGCCGGTAGTAAGTTCCACCGCGCTCAGTTGCATCCCGGCGAATCATCAGCCGCGGTTCATCTGGATGGCACTTCCATGGGCCATCAGAATCAGGGATACGCATTTGCAGCAGGCGCCCATTTCCATCGATATCCTGTCGCTTCAAGCCGGATAACGGCTCATCGTCAAATGGGTATGGTCGTGTACTCGAGCGGATTGCTTCTGGGGAATCTGCGAGAAACAGCTCTGCACCATCAGGGTTCACGCGCGGGATGACATAGAACGTTTTTGTACTGACAGCCCTGGTAATGTCTTCATCAATTCCGTAGAGCGTGGTGAGTTGATCCAAAATGTAGGTGAGCGCAGTTGTTGGGCTGACTTCCGTCGCATGGATGTTGGCATCACACCACACCGCTGGCTTATCGATAGCATTCCCTGTTGATTTGTCAGTGACTGTAGCGCACCAAATATCCCGGCCTTCGTATGATTTGCCGATTGAACCGACATCAACTAGACTGGGGTAGGTCTCAGCAAGTTGAAACAAGAGCTGCGTCAGCTCATCAAAGCGTACATAACGGTTGGTAGGGAAAATCATAGAGCGTCCTTCTTAGTTTGTCTTAGTGATGCGTGATCCAGAGCTTTCGATACTAACATCGTAGCGGTTTCCGCGATGATGAATGCCCTTCAGGGTCAGTTTCTTCCAGGTTGCTGGGAGCGCGGGTTTTTGTGTTGCGATGGGCTTATTGCCAGACAGCTCCAGGCCAGCATAGCCATAGACAACCGACTGAATCAACCCGCCGAGGCCTGTTAAAAACACACATCGGTCCATGGATCGCTTTTCGCTGAAGAGCATGAACGGCCCCCTGAGGAATGGTTTATAGGAATCATTGAAGTTTTCTTCGGCTTCCTTAGCGCGTCCAAGTCGCGCGGCAATCAGGGTGTGAATCGCATCAGTCATCGCTGGGCCATTCTTGATTGGGCGCACTTTATGAAAGTCAAAGGACTTTTCGATAACACCCTCATCGTTCGTCGCAAGTCCAGGCCACAGAGCTAATTCGCCATCAGCCTGCTTCGTTTTCCTTCCATCATCGTTTAGGCACTTAGCAACTTGACCTTCTGCAGTCATTGGAATAATCAGCTCTTTGGCCAACGTTTCCCAACTCGGATTCACTTGTTTGCCTTCAGCCCGCGTAAACTTGGCAGCACCGAGCAAGACTCGTTTGGCCATCGCATTTGTGTAAGCATTTTCTTGAATGCCCATATTGAGCTCATCTGGTCCAGTGACTTTGCCAAAGGTTGATGGTGGACCACTCTTAAACCCCCGCTTAACCAGCTCATCGGCTGCGGTTGTCAGAACGCGCATTGCAATGTCCCGCACAGGTTTCGATGTGCTCGTCTGAAGTACGAGGAGAGCTCCATAGCCAACATCCGCAGTTACGTGACGACCACCAGAAAAACCACTCGGAGCACGCTCGATGCCGGTATGTGCACTTTCCCATGGGGTAACTGCTTTTCGTACTTTGTCGCGATAGCAAACGATGTCCATCGCGGCCTCCGGGTCAAAGGGAAGCAATGCGGGAAGCATCCATACATCGGCATCCCAGAAAATGTGGCCTTTATAGAAGTTTCCAGCTAATCCCTCCGGGGCGATTGCCACATTGCTTCCCTTGGGTGCAGCACTCTGCCGTAAATCAAACAGTGCCTTGTGAATCACGCGCTGTGCTTCAGGGTCGCCATCAATGATGATGTCAGATTTCCAGGCCTGTTCCCACTGTGCTTGATGCTCACTAAGCAGGGTGTCAAAAGGTTTTAGAGCGGTGTTTTTGGTTGAAATGGGCGAAATGGGAGATTCGATGCGTCCGATAACCGTCGCACCGTTGGAATCTTTAACTTGCGAAACGGTAATGCCGGCGCGTATGCCAGGGAATGATCCAGAAAGTACCGGAACTGATTTTATACGGCTAGCAAGAGGCTCAGCCGCACCTTCGTACCGGAAGACAACCAGAGAACGGTCGGCTCTTGACGCAAAAGCGATGATTCGTCCCTTGTTTCCATTCGCGTCAGTGAACGTTGTTGTCAGCGTGCCGTGCTGAATGTCTAGTGTTTGGTCAAAGGATGACGCAACAGGATCTGCTGTTGAAGCAGGGGCAAACAGCGGAATCGGGAGGAGGTTTTCGGAGCTGTCATAAACGCCCGCCAGAAACGCAGCCGAATTTTTATCTGGTCCAAAGGGGCCAAGGGATACTCCGATAACTCCATTGGACAAATAAACGCCATGGTTTCCCCGATTATCAGCCGGGCTTGTGGATGTAAAAAGCCATGGTGATATCTGGACCTGCGTGGGTTTTGTATCCGGTGTGCTGTTCCCACCTTGTTTTCCGCAACCTGCGAACACCATCAATCCAAGCAATCCCAGCCCAACATGCCACTTCATTCCGGCTTCTCCTTCAAAATCGCGGTGATCAACCAGCGGTCAGACTTACTATTTGGTGCCTTGTCAGCATAGTTACCCCAAAAAAGAATCTCATGGAAACCTGCATTTCGCAGACCTTCCCGTACTTCATCCTTTGTATGCGCGCGTTGAATATGCTGCTCGGAAAACACATCTTCTTGGCCATCTGGGTTTGTACGCCAGAAGTCCATATTTACTGTGCACAGCCTTGATGTTTCATCCCATGTGGCTTTCCAAACGTGGCGGACATTTCCAATGGAATCCTCCTGGTTGAACAAACCTTGCCGAAGGGCATAAGGAGCATTGAGGTCAAATGCAAATACGCCACCTACATTTAGGGTTTGTGCGACGGAGCCGAACACGCGGTATAAGCCATCGAGGGTGGTGACGTAATTCAACGCATCGAACAAGCACGTCACCATGTCAACCGTAGCACCATCCGGGAGTGCAGTAGCTTCGGCATTCTGGACAAAGTAGGTGATTTCACTTCCCGTTTTTGCCGTTTTCTCGCGGGCAACGTTGATCATTTCCGGCGAGAGGTCAGCACCGTAAACGGGTCTATAGCCACGTGAATAGAGGATTTCGGTACCAAGCCCTGTTCCACACGCGATGTCAAAGACACTCCGAGGCCGTTTCCTTCGATCTCGCAAATCACGCTCAATACGTGAGAGCCACGCGCTATGCGGAACTGTCCACATGATGTGGTCGTACACGCCCGCCAAGGCGCCGTAGCTGTTGTTATCACTTGATGTCACGTCATCATTGTAGCCTCCACATGTGGCAGGATTCTGCCGAGAATAGAATGTGATGACAAAAACGGAACTGGTCCGAAGCAAGCGGCGCTACGCAACACGGGCCGTAGCAAAACAGGACGCACCTGGGTTTTCCAGGCTTCGCCGCCAGATGACGGCGCTTGAGGAGCTGTGGCGCACAGTTCCACACATCGAAATGTCACATTTATGTCCGCTTGTTATAGACAGAGCGGTAAGCGCACTCGAGGCTCATACCGGTTCATTGTTCCTGCGTGACCGGGGAACAGACCTTATGCGCCTGACGGCAAGTGTTGGTTTACCAAGTGAAGTCAACCAATCTGTAACAATCATCATTGGGGAA
>JAURHZ010000113.1 GCA_030833025.1 Armatimonadota bacterium | reverse complement strand
GAGGACTCCATCAAAGAAGGTACGCAGCGTTGCCGCAGCATCGGGTGACAGCGCACGAATAGGAGCCAGATATCCCTCAGCGTTGTAAAACGCAAGCTGCTTAGCTGCAAGCGAAGCGGGGCATTCTTCTGAAGCGGGAAAAAAGCGTAGGTCACGCTTGATGTCCGCAAGGTCACCGGCATCAGGTACGAGACTATTGGGGAGGATATCCATAGCCCATTATAAGGAATGGTTTTACGGTTGCTAACCGATACCGCCAACGATGAGCCACCAAAGACCAATGCCGATTGCGAGGACAGAACAGACGGCCAATGCTCGGCGATAGAGCGTATCGATACGCTGCGCCATTTGGTGAACGATAATCCCTAAGATTCCCGTAAAGGTCATCATTGCCACAACTGTCCCGGCACCAAAGAGCAGTAGCCAAATGGCGCTTAATTCAACCGATGGCAGTGCAAGTGCCGGAATCACGCCGAACAAGTGAGATCCTCCAGCAAGGCCATGGAGAATTCCGACGCCAAGAGCTGTCCGCTCAGCATTCTGATGGTGGTGACTAGATGCTAAAACACTCGTGGTCCGCGTGTTCTGTAGCACTCGGAATCCCCAAATTCCGATACCAATCAGCGCAACACCCACGAAGCGCTCACCCAGCCATGCATACTTACTAACATCTTCCATCTGGCGGAGGAGAACCAGCGCGATACCGACCATAAGCACGCCACTCGAATGCCCGATTCCCCAGCGAAGACCGCTAAGCCAAGCATCCCTCCCACGCAGTGCCGCACTCGGTGCAACGGCCGCAAGGTGGTCTGGTCCCATCAACACATGAAGAAATCCGGCGACTAAACCGCCAAGCAACAGAGAAGGTGACATCCGGCACGGATACTACCATGCGCATTTAAGCACCGTGTTAGCGAATCGGAATGCCTGTAAACGTCAGTGCTGCAATCCCATTGCTTCCACGAAGCAAGCGTTGCTGTGACCACGTTGCGCTATCCAAATAGGTCAGCGTAGAACCACCGGGCGTTGACAGCTCTAGGCGCAACGTATTTTTATGTGAAGCTCCTCGCTGCACCAAACCACGTTTCCCATCGATTAGAAACTCACTACGTAGGCTGTCAGTCCAAAAAACAGGCTGGTCAAATGTCACGACGATGGTGGAGGGCTTGGCCTTGTCTCTGGTAACGGAAACAAGCCGTGGAGGAGTCACGGTGGTTTTTGACTTGATTCCATACGTATGTTGTTCTACGAGTGGATAAATCAAATTTGCCATCATGGCATAGCCATCCGCTGGGTAGTGGCACCCTCCGGGAGGATCGATACCAAGGGTTGACATAATCGCAAGCCTGTCCATTGCATCCGGAAGACTCCGCTGAACATCACGTAAAACATTGTCAGAACCATCAATGCCCATCGCACAAGATTTTGGCCAAATCTGAAACAGATATGTCATTTGGCTGTTTGGATAGTCCATCGACCATGCATGGCTAAGGCTTATGAACAGCTCGCGATAAGTCTCGTGGCCAAACCCTCCAGATGGCCCATCCGCGCCCTGGTCATTTTCACCTTGATGCCAGAAGATTCCCCGTATTCCGTGTTGTAGCCGTGCGCCCGCGACGCGTGAAAGCAAGCGACCATAGAGCGTTGTAGTGTCACTCGGATTGCTTTCCAAGCGTTGATGCTGATCGATTCGGGTGCCACCAACGGCTCCATTGATAATGCAAATCGGAAGTTTGTGTTTCGTTAGCAGCTTGCGGGCAAGTTCCATCCCCCAATAACCAATCTCGCCTGATTGGCTATCGGCGTTACGATAACGGGCGGGTACAAACTTATCCGTAAATGTCTGAATCCACGGACTGGTAAATGGAGGTGTCGTCGGACCAAAGTCTGTCGCCACTGCGTTAGATTGGCCCATGATAATAAACGCATCCCCACATTGAATATCTGATACGGATGCCAGAACATCAGTCTTACCGTTTTCTGTAGAAACAAGCTGAAGCGTATAGAGGGTAAGGCGGGCGGGCAAGTCCATATGAACTGTGAAGGTGCCCTTGGCATTTGCACTGGTCTTGATTGCCCGAATCCAGCCATCCTTGGATGCTGCACGTAGGTCAATCGTTGCTCCAGCACGTGTCGAGCCGGTGATGGAAACCTTTCCAGTTGACCCAACCCCGCGACTGACAAACATCCCGTTACTTAGCTCAGCTACTTGAATAGGCGGTGCATCCTGCCAAGCATCTTTACTAGGTGGGGCAACCCGAATCAAAACATCCCGCGTGACAACTTTCCCACCATTGTCGACATCCACGCGCACGGAAACATCTCCCGCTTTGAATCCGCGATTGAGTCTGAGAACATTTCCGGATGCCTCGTAGGCAACGCCTGGTCCCGTTACGTTCCAGCGATAATTCAACTGTCCTTTGCCATGGGCATCGGCGCGAATAAATGCCGGCGTACGACCATCCCACGTGCTAGGAGCAACCAGTGTGACATCCGGGTCTGCGATAGCCTCACGGACAGTTAGTGGGATGTTCTGGATTTTTTCAGTATCACCGGTGATGGTCCGAAGGCGCAGTGTCATCGGTGTCGTATTGGTAACTCTCGGAGCTGTAACTTTAATGCGATTCTGATCTGTGGCTAGGATATGGGTTTTGCCTCCATCAATCAGCTCCCAATAGGCTTTGTCTGCATTGCCAAGGTCTGAGGTAATTTGGATGCTTCCACCTTCATCCACAGTGAGTGGTGATGTTGGGACGGAGGGAGAGGAATCGCTACGGACAAGCCTACCAGTGAGGCGTGGCGATGGTCCTTGCGTGTCGGCATCCAGGCCAACCCACGCAGCGCTACGTGCTACATTAGAGATACGAACTTCGTCAATATCACCATCAAAGTCGTAGTTTCCATACCACCCGCCAAGCCAGAGACGTGATGACTCTGCGATCGCAAGGGGAGCGCCTCTTCCGGTATTCGTCGCTTCAAGGCGACCATTAATATAGAGTTTCGTCTCACCCTTTGTGTAGACGTGGGAGACATGCATCCATTCACCAACGGGGGCTTTCGATATGCTTTTGATACTTGCATCGGAGAAGTAGCAATCCATATTGATATGCGCTGGGCTCCGAAACTGCATCACGACCTTCCCTTGTGCAGCCTCTTTTCCCCAGCCTACAATCGTCCCGTTGGACTTACGGACACGCACCCAGGCACTGGTCGTTGATGACTGACTACCGGCGGGAAGGGACTTGCCATTCTGTAAGGTTCCGGCGATTCCGCTTCCTTGGCGAAAGCGCGACGCATTCCCGATTGTCCCAGGTGTCGTACCGATGCCATCGGGGCGCAATGACAACGTTCCAAGTACATCGATGGATTCATCCCCAAGATGTAGGACGCTCGAAAAGCCATTGGATGAATCAAAGACAAGTCCCGTGGCTTGTTGATGCTTGGTCGATTTACCCCATTTCACGATCAGCGTCTGGCGCTCGCCTCCAGTGATCAGCGGAATACGGACCCAAATCGCAGCGCGTTTTGCCTTAGGATTCCATTCCTCAATGCTTACCGGAAGAGAGATGTGGGCATCGGTTTCAAATGCGATATCACTGCCATCCGGGTTTGCCTCGTCCCAGGGAAACTGGTCACCATCAAAGCGAACAAGCAAAGGATAATCACGAATCACTTGGCCTGCGGGAATCGGAAAACCTGTCTGAGTGGTTTTCAGCGTAATCCGCCCCTCATGGACATCAGCTTTGTAGTGTCCAGCTGGCCAGGTGGACGTTACAGGAGCAGTGGCAAGAGCGGTGATGAGGAAAACAGATGTGAGACCGGGATTCATGCCTTAGGACGTTACGCACTTGCGCATTGATTCCCTGCACGGCAACCTGGTTAATGTGGCCGGAGAAAGTTGACGATGCCGAACAGAATACCGATGCCGATAGCGACGATGGTTAGTCTAAGGATGAAGCTCCGACGTAGAAGCGTAGCAAAACCGGACTGGCGTATTTGGAGAACAGACTCTGGCATTTGATGGTCAGCTCCGCACAGTCGACAGATATCACTGGATGTCATCCCGGGGCGAAGAATCCCTACGCATAGGTTTCCGCAGAGCTTGCATGGGACGACCCGAATGTCAAAATGCCGGCCACAGACACAGGCGAACTGAGACGCGGACACGGACGCAGAGTGCTTTATGGCCTTTCCGCAGATGCATTCACTGTGTATTACCAAAGTATCGAAAGTATACGCAATATTCGCATAATAAACGCAAAGTGGATGAGTGTAATCGCGAATTGTGCTCCAGATGTTCTTGTCGATTGGAGTAGAAGCCACATCGTAATGGCGTTGGACGACAATCAATTTACGGAAAAGATTCCAATATCTGCTGGAATCTAACATCCGGAATTCAGCAGGAAATCGAGCGTTCATGCCACAATAGGAAACTATGGATAATCCACGCTTCGGCAAGGCTATTTTCGTGTCACTTGCATCCCTGGCGATTGCAGGTGTTGCTCTACTCCCGGCGCAATCAAACTTGCAGGTCAAGGTTCCTAATGCAAAAGGGCCTGACTTTGTAAAAGACATCCAACCGTTGCTCCGCGAGAAGTGTATGCCGTGTCACGGTGATATTCAGGCTGCTGGTGGGCTGAAGCTTACGCAGCTGAAATCAGCGATGGCTGGTGGCAATAGTGGTTCCCGTGGACTGGTTCCGCACGAACCAAATGCCAGCTCCGTCATACAGCGTGTTACGACAGCAAATGTCGATCTGGTGATGCCACCGAACCGCAGTGGTAAAACGCCGCTCACCCCAGCGCAGGTCGCGATGCTAAGAAGCTGGGTGCAGTCTGGTCCATCCTGGCCAGATGCGGGTGGAAGTGCTCCTGCGGGAGACACGCATTGGTCGTTACAGCCACTGAAAAAGCCTGCAGTTCCCGCTGGAAAAGCAGCGCATGTTCTCGACCGCTTCCTCGATGCCAAGCTTGGTGCAAAGGGTTTGGCGATGGGGCCGGCTGCAGACCGAGTAACTCTTATCCGCCGCGTGACGTTCGACTTGATTGGTCTACCTCCAACCCAAGCTGAAATCAATGCGTTTGTCGCCGATAAGAAGCCTGGTGCATACGAGCGTGTCGTTGATCGCTTGCTGGCAAGCCCACGTTATGGCGAGCGCTGGGCTCGTCACTGGCTAGACACGATTCACTACGCGGATTCCCATGGTGCTGAGCATGACATGGGACGTAAATACGCATGGCCATATAGGGACTATGTCGTCGAGACGTTCAATAAAGATGTCCCATACGCAAGGTTTGTCCGTGAGCAGCTTGCAGCAGATGTTCTTTACCCGAGCCGACCAGACTTGACCCCTGCGATGGGTTATCTCAGTGCAGGCAACTTCGACCTGAGTGCCTATTACACCGCTCCGATTCCATTTGAAATCTTGGATCGAGATGACATGGTCAATCAGGCGATGTCTACATTTGTTAGCACCACCGCTAACTGTGCACGCTGCCACGACCATAAGTTCGACCCGATTCCGACAACGGATTACTGGTCGCTGCAGGCAGTTTTTGCTGGGGTTATCAAAGGCGATGTTACGTACGAAGACCGTCCAGGTCTTGCCGAGCAAAGGGCAAAGTGGACAAAGCTGAAGGATGTCGCCGACAGCAAGGATGCCAACAAAATCCTTGCAGCTGAGCACAAGCCCGTGGTTGAAACGTTTGTCTCAGCCCTGAAGAGCTTTGGAGGCTGGAAGGCGCTCTCGGTTCAAAAAGCAGCGGGAGTGGGTGGCGCAACGCTGTCCATCGATAACACTGGAACAGTGACTGTTGCTGGCAAGCTGCCTCTGAAAGACACGTACACGATTGTTGGGTCCGCTGGAGCAGGAAACATCGGTGCCATTCGAATCGATGCACTGTCATCCAGTGACCTTCCAAAGGGTGGTCCTGGGCGTGCGGACAATGGTAGCTTTTTGCTGACCGAGGTTTCTGTCGATGTGATTCGCGCCAGCGGCAAGCGTGAGAAGACGAAGATTGTCCGTGTTAGTGCAGATCATAGCCAGAAGAATGGGGATGCTCCGCGTGCAGCTGATGGACTGACAAGCACCGGCTGGGGCGTAGGTCCTGAATACGGCAAGGATCATCACCTTGTATTGGCATTTGCTGAACCATTGACGCTTAGCGCAGCAGATAAGCTGGAAGTCGTCGTCGACCAAAACGATGGCGGCAGCCATTTGCTGGGTAAGTTCCGAGTGAGCACTGCGGATGGTCCAAGCGCGATTTTGTGTGCGATTCCACCAGCAGTTTCTGGTGTATTGAAATCTCAGTTCTTAGATAAGACTGCCGAGACTGAGCTTGCAACATTTGCATTGCGTGAGACAGCTGCGGCTGGAATCGCTGCGCTCCCACCACAGAAGCGCGTGTATGTTGCTGCGAAGTCTGCGGATGTCGCAGATGTCGGGTTTAGAAACATCGAAAAGCCTCGTGAGATCCGTGTCCTCGAACGCGGTGAGCTGAGTCGACCAAAGCAGGTTGTTGGCCCTGGGGCGCTGTCGATGCTGCCTCAGCTGAGTGACTACTTCAAGCGCCGTGACATGTCAAAGGAAAGCCAGCGACGCGCGGCACTCGCGGAATGGTTTGTTGATCGTCGTAACCCCCTGACATGGCGAAGCATTGTCAACCGTGTTTGGCATTACCACTTCGGCAAAGGCATCGTCGATACGCCGGGTGACTTTGGACGAATGGGCGGAGCGCCTAGCCATCCAGAGTTGCTCGACTACCTCGCCGTCTGGTTCCGGGATGAAGCAAATGGGTCCTTCAAGCAGCTGCACCGCCTCATGGTGACTAGTCGTGCATACCAGCAAAGCTCGGTCAACCGTGTGGATGCCGCAAAGGTGGACTCGGATAACCGCTTGCTTTGGAAGGCAAACCGCCTGCGCTTGGATGCCGACCAATACCGGGATGCAGCCTTGCAGACGGCTGGCCGTATCGATTTCAAGATGGGCGGACCGGGAGTCAATCACTTCAAGATGGGCCCTGGCCCACAGATGACACCGGCGCTTGACTATGCTGCGTACGACTGGGAGAGCCCAGAGGCGAACCGCCGATCTGTCTACCGTACGGTGTGGCGTGCAATTCCAGATCCATTTATGGATTCGATGGACTTCCCTGACTTGGCATTGCTATCGCCGACACGTGGAACGAGTGTTTCAGCGCTTCAGGCACTGACGCTCTACAACAATAACTTTGTGCTCTCTTGTTCGCAGCATCTCGCAAAGCGTGTGATGGAGGATGGTGGCTTGGTTCCACAGCAGGTAGAGCGTGCCGCAGAGCTAGCATGGGGCCGAAAGCTTACAAAGGATGAGCGGAAGGTATTGCTG
>JAURHZ010000112.1 GCA_030833025.1 Armatimonadota bacterium | reverse complement strand
TGGTGCAGAGCAGCACAAATGGCTTGAAGCAACCCTGCGGGAAAGCAAGGCGGCGTATAAGTTTGTCTTCATCCACAACCTCGTTGGTGGTCTTGGCAAAGACAGCCGCGGTGGGGTCGAAGGCGCGGATGGCTACGAGTGGGGCGGCAAGGATGCCGATGGCAAAGATGTTTTTGCCGAAAAGCGTCCCGGCTGGACGATGCCGATTCACCAGCTGCTCGTCAAGTACAAAGTCAGCGCAGTCTTCCACGGACACGACCATGTCTATGCGCATCAAACCAAGGATGGCATCATCTACCAAGAGCTTCCTCAGCCCAGCCATGGCCGTGGTGGTGCGATCGGGAGCGCTGCGGAGTACGGCTACACCACCGGCACGATTCTGCCGGGTGCAGGCGTGATGCACGTTGATGTCGCTCCAGACAAGGCGACATTTACCTTCTTGCGTACCGATAGGGGCAAGCCAGAAAAGGCGCACGAGTTTACGATTAGCCCGAAGAAGTAGTCTCCTGCTTTCGCAGCGCCAACACCTTCCGCCCAAGCCGTGCTGTGGGAGGGTCCAGTGTTGCCTCCACCTGTTCAGCGGGCATCCACTGCGAACCCTCCCCCGGCTCCCACGTCGTGGACATCACAAAACCAAATCGGACATCATAGTGGAGGTGCTCCGGCTGGTCTTTGTGGGTTGGAATTGGGTGTACATCGATGTCAACGATGCCGAGGAACGTGTCAATGTCGGTAGCGCTCGCTCCCGTTTCTTCGCAGAGCTCGCGCAGGGATGCATGCGCAACATTCGCATCCGTGTCTTCCACATGCCCACCAGGCTGCAGCCAGCGACCAATCTTTTTGTGCCAGAGCACGACCATCGATGCATCTATCGGGTGAATGGCAAGACAGCTCGCAGTGATATGCCCCTCGGGGGTATCGCGCGACAATGGATTGGCCGTGTTTTCAAGAAATGCAAGCATCGCGGCGTGGTGTTCCTGCTCGTTTCCTTCTAATGGCGAATAAGCAAGGATGAGTGTGCGCAACGGGTTGACTCTGGAATCGGACATCGGGTAATGCTACCAGAACGGCTAGAATAGAGCGTAAATCCTGAAGACCCCGTGCATTTGTAAGTGCGGAGCAAGGCGAAAATTGTGAACAAAAAAATCCTCCTCCTTGGTAGCGGCGAGCTGGGCAAGGAATTCGTCATCGCATTACAGCGCCTCGGTCAGACGGTTATCGCGATCGACAACTACGCGGATGCGCCTGCGATGCAAGTAGCGGATGGCTTTGATGTGATCAATATGCTTGATGGCGCAGCCCTCGATGAGGTTGTCGCAAAGCACAAACCCGACATCATTGTGCCGGAGGTTGAGGCCATTCGGACAGAGCGTTTCTATGCATATGAAGCGCAAGGGATGCAGATTGTTCCGAGTGCGCGGGCGGCTAATTTTACGATGAACCGTAAGGCGATTCGTGACCTTGCGGCGGTGGAGCTGGGTCTACAGACGGCGAAGTACCACTATGCGACGAGCGCGGCTGAGCTAAGTGCGGCAGTCGAGTCGCTTGGCTTACCGGTGGTCGTGAAGCCCCTAATGTCCAGCAGTGGCAAGGGCCAGTCGGTGATTCGGGATGCATCCGAAATCCAAGATGCATGGGACTATGCGTGCAGCGGCTCCCGCGGAGACCTCATGGAAGTCATTGTCGAGGCATTTGTTGACTTCGACTTTGAAATAACCCTGCTTACGGTGACCCAGCAAAATGGCCCGACGCTGTTCTGTCCTCCAATTGGTCACCGGCAGGAGCGCGGCGACTACCAAGAGAGTTGGCAGCCAATTCCAATGCAATCCGAACATATTGCAGAGGCACAGCGGATGGCGGGAGCGGTCACGGAAGCGCTGACGGGAGCTGGCATTTGGGGCGTTGAATTCTTCGTCGGAAAGGATGGCGTGACCTTCAGCGAGCTGTCCCCGCGTCCGCATGACACGGGTATGGTCACGCTTGCTGGAACACAGAATTTGTCCGAATTCGAGCTGCATGCACGTGCGGTGCTGGGCTTACCCATCCCTGAAATCACAGCCGAGCGTGCTGGTGCCAGCGCTGTGATTCTCGCGAGTGGCTGTGGCCCACAGCCTCCGGTGATCACGGGTGTTGCGGATGCGATTTCAAAGCCACAAACCGATATTCGCTTGTTTGGCAAGCCATCCACGCGCAAGTATCGCCGGATGGGAGTTGTCCTCACGTATGGCGCGGTTGGCGACGATGTAAATGCGCTTCGGGAGCGGGCACGGGCTGCGGCGGCGCATGTGGCTGTGGATGGCGTACCGACGCCACAATCAACCGCGTAGATCGCTGTCTAACTGCGCTCTTAATCTCGAGTATCCCCTCCACGGTATAATCCGGAGGCTGAAAAAGCCCCATTTTCATGGCGTATTACGTATCGGAAAGCAACTGTTAAGCGCCACAAAGAAGGTCCAAATATGAGTACCATTGATTCCATCCAAGCCCGGCAGATCCTTGACTCCCGCGGCAACCCAACCGTTGAGGTGGATGTCTACCTCGAGAGCGGTGTCATCGGACGCGCGGCGGTTCCAAGTGGCGCATCCACGGGTGCACACGAAGCAGTAGAGCTCCGTGATGGCGATAAGTCCCGCTACCTTGGCAAAGGTGTTCAGAAGGCTGTCGACCACGTCAATGAGGACATCGCTCCTGAGTTGATCGACATGGATGCTGTTGAGCAGACCGCAATCGACCAACTCCTTCTCGAGCTGGATGGCACCCATAACAAGGCAAACTTCGGCGCAAATGCAATCCTTGGCGTTTCCCTCGCTGTTGCAAAGGCAGCCGCTGAGGAAGTCGGCCTCCCCCTCTACCGCTACGTTGGTGGAGTGAACGCACGCCAGCTGCCAGTCCCGATGATGAACATCATTAACGGTGGTAAGCACGCGGACAACTCGGTTGACCTCCAGGAATTCATGGTGATGCCTGTGGGTGCTGAGACATTCTCTGAAGGCCTTCGCTGGGGAACGGAAATCTTCCACGCACTGAAGTCTGTCCTTAAGGGCAAGGGCTACAGCACAGCCGTTGGAGATGAAGGTGGCTACGCACCAAATCTCAAGAGCAATCAGGAAGCCCTGGATGTCATCATGGAAGCGATTGCAAAGGCTGGCTACACCCCTGGTGACCAGATTCAGATTGCAATGGACCCTGCAACGACTGAGCTCTACGAAGAAGCAAAGCATAAGGGAGCAGAGGGTAGCTACTACTTCTGGAAGTCCGACATCATGAAGACACGTGATGAAATGGTTGCTTTCTGGGCAGACCTCGCGGCGAACTACCCAATCATTTCGATTGAAGATGGAATGGCTGAGGATGACTTCGAGGGCTGGAAGATGCTCACGGATGCTCTTGGTGGCAAGGTTCAGCTCGTTGGTGATGACCTGTTCGTCACGAACACCAAGCGCCTGTCCGATGGCATCGCGCGTGGCCTCGGAAACTCCATCCTCGTCAAGGTCAACCAAATCGGTACCCTGACCGAGACATTGGAATCCATCGAGATGGCAAAGCGTGCAGGCTACACGGCTATCATGTCGCACCGCTCGGGTGAGACCGAAGATGTCACGATTGCAGACCTCGCAGTTGCTACAAACTGTGGCCAGATCAAGACGGGTGCACCTAGCCGTTCGGACCGAGTCGCAAAGTACAACCAGCTGCTTCGCATCGAAGAGCAGTTGGGCGCCACCGCCCGCTACGATGGCCTGGCAAGCTTCTACAACCTCAAGAAGTAGTCGCTATACCCATTGAGTTAGTATCCGCCCCCTCTTCCAAACTCGGGAGAGGGGGTTTGTATATTTGATGACCTACACAGCCACGCTGATGCGCGTACCTACTCCGTTAGCGCAACATTCTAACTCCGCTCAGAGTGCGCTGTCAGAAGTGAAAGCACATCGGATGTTGAAACAGTACGCCCCGTGATCGGCTCGCTGGCATAAAGCGCCGCATTATGGTCACTGAGTTCATAGTCTGCCTGGGCATCCCCGACCATATGCGTGATGTAGTCATAATCAGATGCTGCTCGTGCGGTTGAGTTTACACATTGGCTGGTGGTCAGGCCGGTGATGACCAGCTGCTTTATGTCCATCGAATGAAGCATTTGGTGTAACCCTGTTGCGTGGAAGGCACTGTAGCTGGTTTTGTCGATGATGGTGTCACCTGGAAGAGGAGCTACCCTTAGATCGACACCCGCCAGGGGTTCATTTGCAAGTGGATACACATGGATACCCGCTTGCTTATAGGCGCTATGGTCGAATTCCCGAAAGTTTCGGTGCAGATCGCCACGGTCATCCCGTATTCCGCAGAGTCTGGCATAGATGATTGGCACATCGGAATTGCGCGCAGCGGCAAGAATTCGCTTGATGTTTGGGATAACCACTGTATCTAGTCGCCGTTGAAGGTAGTCCGTACCGCCAGGATAAAGGGTCTCTGTAAAGGTCACAAGCGGGGATGTCAGCTCGGTGTAGTAGCGTTGAACATCGATAACAAGAACAGCCATTCCAGATAGCGCCATAATGACCTCTATTATGCTCTTGTATAGATGAATGTGGTGTGTGAATGACATCCCATATTTCGAGGACAGGTTTTGTGCGGGTGGCTGCCAGGGTATGCATTTATGCATATAAATAATCCCGCTGACTCACCAATTAAATACGCTTTCAATTTGCCAAGCGAATGTGACCCGGTGTAGAGTAGGGACAGTATTTCTGTCGGGTTGATACTAATAGTGCGTCTGTTTAGTTGGTGTGACTAAGAGGTTGATGGAAATGAATAAACTTATGGAATTCGGAGTCCGTGGAGCGATTGCACTCGGAATTTTTGGACTCTCCGTTTCTGCAGCAAACGCCCAGTTGCTGTTTAGCAACTCTGTTGATCGTGGAAGCTACACCGATGCCGGTGACCACATCAATACAGGTGACTCGTACCTCACGGGTTACGATAGCTTTGATAATGTTCAATATCGGTCGTTCTTCGTGTTTGATATTCCAACGTTGACCGGTACGGATACCTACACCAGCGCAGTATTGAATATCTACAATGGTGGAACATCCATTCCAAACGCGGCTGACATGGCTGGACGCACGTTCACCATCTCGAGCATCGCTACAGACCTCACCACGCTTCGTGCTGGTGGAACTGGCCTGACATCGATCTATAACGACCTCGGCGCTGGTACAAACTACGGAAGCATCACGTTTTTGTCCACTCCAGGAAACGCGTCAACCATTAAGTTCAACATCAATGCAGCAGGTCTTTCCGCTATCAACAGTGCAGCAGGAAGCCAAATCGCATTCGGCGGTTCCTTTGATGTCAACAACACGACAACAGACCAGTACATCTTTGGATTCTCTGGATCCGGAACGCCTGGCGATGGCAAGACACGTCTTGACCTCGTTGTAAACAACTTTGTTGCACCAGAGCCATCCACGTTTGCATTGCTTTCCATGGCTCCAATCGGAATTGGTATTGTTGCTCGCCGTCTCCGCCGCCGCGACAACTAAGCACTAGCATCAACCTCTCAAGCCCGG
This sequence comes from Armatimonadota bacterium, assembly GCA_030833025.1. GTDB lineage: Bacteria > Armatimonadota > Armatimonadia > Armatimonadales > Armatimonadaceae > CAIRTT01. The sequence continues at coordinate 1,883 of JAURHZ010000112.1, read as the reverse complement.
CGGTCCGCCGGGCTTGTCTTGTTTTAACCCGAAGGCCATATGGATAACCAACCACTGGATGACCAGAAGCTCTTTGAATACACACTACGCTCACTTGGTGCTCGAGATCAGACATCTACGGAGATTTCTCGCAAGCTTGCTCGACGCGGAGCGGATGAAGCACAATGTGCACGCATCGTAGAGCGGCTTATCCGGGCAGGGATTCTCTCTGACAATGATTATGCCGAACGCTTTGTCGAACGACGAGGAACCACACGCGGGAAAATGCTCCTCGGGATGGAGCTGCGACGTAAAGGGATTGATCCCGCGCCAGTCCTAGCTGAACGCTCCGATGAGACCGATACCGATGCGGCGACGCATACATTAAGGAGACGGATTGGTAGCAAACCAGTCCCATCAGACAGAGATGAACGCCAAAAGCTGTCAGCATATCTCGCACGGCGGGGATTTAACTACAGTGCGATACGCGCCGCCTGGCAGCGCGTGGATTCGTCCGATGACCTGGACTGGCTGGAGACACCAGAAAGTGATGACTAACGCATGACCCTGCATCCGCTCCCAATACGCGCCGCTGCCCGCAAATCGCCTCGGGTCAATATCCTCGTGTGGCATGACATCGTTGGGACTGAACGCGACCGTCTGGTTTGGTTTGACACAACCGCATCGATGTTCAGAAAACAATGCACACTCCTGAAACAAGCGGGAGCACAGGTCATTCCACTCAAGACTGCCATTCACTGGATGGAAACTGGGAAGAACCCTCCACCACCGGGTGCAACCGTGCTTTGTTTTGATGACAACACAACTGGCATCAGCAAATTTGGTATCCCAATCCTGCGCGAATTTGGCTGGTGCTGCGTGCTATCCGCCCACACTGACTACGTGGGTGTCCGTACCAGTAAGCCACATCACTCGTGGAAGGAACTCGCTGACCTCACTGCAACCGGACATGTCGAGCTGGTTAATCAGACAGCATCCCACCCACCCGACCTCCGTAAGCTGACCAAGACACAACGCTTAAATGACTTTGCCAAAGCACGTAAAGCCTACGCAAACCACTTCTCAATACCCCCAGCGGGTATTACGTACCCAAGTGGTAAGTTTGATGGAAGCGTTATCGAAGATGCACTCGATGCGGGATTTACCTTTGGCTTGACGGAAGACCATGGAGTTGCAGAGCAATCCCGCAATACGATGCAGCTACACCGCTGGTCAACGCATGCACGCTGGGAGGAAGCGCTTCAAGCAGTCAAGCGAAGTGCACGCCGCTAACCGCGACATCCCCTATTGCTCGGCCAGAAGCGACCATAGCAACCCATACCGCAAGCCCCGAAGCGATAGCAGGAGATTCCGACAGCCGAGAACCCGCATCACGCCAAGCTGCACGGATAAGCCGGCAACAATGACATCTGCGCGGCGAGGATTGATTCCCGGATACTCGCGACGGTCGGAAAGCGGCAACGCTGCGAGCCGGTTCCGAAGCCCTTCGAGGTCATCGATGTCAATCAACACCCCGTGCATTTTGTGCTTTTTACCCTTAAGCACCGCCCCGCCCAGATTCGCTGCAGTCCCACCACTCGAAATCACCACGGTATCTGGCGGTACAGTCGGAAGACCGCTACACGCAGCTGAGATATCGGCATCCAGTGCAGCCAGCTGCGACATCGTAATCGCCGCATCCCCAAGCATCCCATGTCTATCGGACAGACGTACCGCTCCAAGCTGTAGGCTGGTGTGAAAGGACATCTTTCCAGATTCCCCTACAACCACTTCCGTCGAACCACCACCGACATCTGTCGCGACTACGGTGCCATCGATGTAGCGGGCGAATTCAGGATCCATCGCCGCCGCAGCAAAAACTAGAGCAGCCTCTTCATCCCCGC
>JAURHZ010000111.1 GCA_030833025.1 Armatimonadota bacterium | reverse complement strand
CGTGTATTCCTCACTAAATATGACTTGAAATATGGTATCCGCAAGTTTGGTCTGCGGGTAGAATCGGGTCATGTGGCCTTTTATAAACCAAGCTCAGGGTAAGCCTCCTTATGAACGACGAACGATGCATGATCCGAACGGAACCGGCATTTTTTATATGGATCGTGAAATCGCCCAGGTTATGGGACACGAAGGGGCCGACTGGCTTGAACGGCCGGAGCGTGAGGTTGAAGAGGCTCCCGATGTACTAGTGCGTGCACTCAAGCTAAAACCTGGGATGGTTGTTGCTGATATCGGGGCAGGTAGTGGCTACTTTTCTTTTCGGATGGCGCCAAGGGTTGGTACCAAAGGGAAGATTCTAGCTGTCGATATCCAGCCAGAAATGCTGGCAATCATCAATGAACGTTCCCGGATCAATCGTGTGAAAAATGTTGAAACGGTTTTGGGCAAAACTGATGATACGTGTCTAAAGCCGGAGAGCGTCGACCTTATTCTTCTCGTCGATGTCTATCACGAGTTTGACAAGCCTTTTGAAATGACCACATCCATGGTTAAGTCACTCAAAAAGGGTGGCCGCCTAGTGCTTGTCGAATATCGCAAAGAAGACCGGCGTGTACCAATCAAAGAGGTACACAAAATGTCGCAGGCACAGCTTAGGAAAGAAATGGGGCTCTTTCCAGTCAAATGGGTCGAAACAAACCCCGCCCTCCCCTGGCAACACATTGTGATCTTCGAGAAACTCTAATGCCAATTCGCGTCCTCGTTCCAACATCCATTGTCGATGACCTCACGGTTCGTTTGCGCTCGAGTGGAGCGGACTACGTTGAGCTTGTGGGCTTCTCCGATGATGCTACGAATCTCCGTGATTCTCATGCAGATGTCGTTATCCGGTGGATTGCTGGTGCCAGATTTGACGAGCTAATGGATGCCTCGAGGAAGCAGTGGCTACATACGGCATCTGCAGGCGTGGATCACGTGATGGTTCCTGCCGTTCTCTCACATCCAGATCTGATTCTTACCGACAGCGGACCTGCATATGGGCCATCGATGGCTGAGTTTGTTATTACGTGGATGCTTGCTGTTACACACAAAGTCCCTCAGTTCCTTGAAATGCAAAAAGAACGCCATTGGGAATGGGTGACACATACCGAGGTCGCAGGTAGCACCGTCGGTATCATCGGGGCCGGCCCGGTTGCACAACACATCGCCCACGCTTGCAAGGCTGTAGGCTGTAATGTACTGATGCATCGAAAGCGGCCTATCTCGGTTGCTGGCGTAGATGGCGTTTTTTCTGGCCTCTCTGGACTGATGGAGATGGTACCCAAGGTTGATTGGCTGATCATTGCCTGTGCGATGACGCCCGAAACGGCAGGAATCGTCAACAGCACTGTGCTGGATGCACTCCAGCCGGGAGCCCAAATTATCAACGTTGCGCGTGGGGGAGTGGTGGATCAGGATGAGCTGCTTCGCTGTCTCGATTCAGGAATGGTCAGCACAGCCGTACTTGATGTGACTACACCTGAGCCGCTTCCTAATGACAGTGCCCTCTGGGGGCATCCAAATGTGCATATCACCTGCCACAGTAGTGCATGGACGGATGGCCTTCGTGTTAGGTTATTGGATCTGTTCGTCGATAACCTGCGGCGGTACGTCAGCGATGAGCCGTTACTAAACGTCGTCGACTTTAAACGGGGCTACTAGACAGATGACAGTGGGTGAGCTTTAGCCTTAAAGGCACCGTCGAACATACCACTACATTGGTTTTGCGTGTGCATTGTTCGTTTTAGATAATCCCAAAATCGAGTGCTGCCTGTGCGACAGGTGCATAGCTTCGGCGATGAAGGGGACATGGTCCATGTTCCCTTAGCGCCTTGAGATGAATGGGGCTTGGATATCCTTTATGGCGATTAAAGCCATAAACCGGGTAGTCAGCGTGTGCATCTACCATGATTCTGTCACGGACTACTTTTGCCAGAATAGATGCAGCTGCGATAGTTACGGATTTGTCATCGCCCTTGACAATAGATGTACACCGGTCATGTAATCCGGGTACTGGGCTGCCATCTACAAGGACGGCATCGGGATAGATAGCAAGCCCCTTTATGGACCGACGCATGGATTCCCACGTAGCTTGTAGGATGTTAACACGATCAATTTCGTCCACTGGTCCAATGTCAACGTGCCAACAAAGGGCATTTTCCGTAATGACATCAAACAGGAGCGATCGCTTCACTTCCGTAAGCTTTTTGGAATCCTTGATTTCTAGGTTTGTGTAACCCGGGGGAAAGATGACAGCGGCAGTTACTACAGGTCCAGCAAGCGGGCCCCGGCCAACCTCATCCACCCCAGCCACATGCACCCAACCGCTGGCATGGCATTGCGTCTCGAATGCAGTCATATCATGTGTCATTGAATGAATTTCGCTCGCGACAGAGGATAGATAACAGCATCTGCACGGCCGATCACGCGGCTGATAGGCACGCTTCCCCAGCGGTGACTATCGTGGGAGTCATTTCTGTTGTCGCCAAGTACATAGACGTGGCCAGGGGGAATGATATGGTCTACATCGATGTAGTCTGGGTCTTCCCGGATATACAGCTCAGTCAGTACAGTACCGTTTCGCCGAACGTGGCCGGGAGTTATTATTGGCCGATGTTTGGTTGGAATGAGTTCGGTTAGCTCTTGGATGTCAATCTTACGTTTACCGGTCCAAATTCCATCATTGGTAAATAATAGAGGGGCGTTAGACGATTCGATGATGTTCTTCTTTAGGAGAATATTGCGGATATCCGTATGATTGAGAACGGTATCGTCCAGTGTCATACTGCCTGGTTCAATCGCGATATGGTCTCCGGCAATGCCGATAACCCGCTTGATGAACTCCTTTTCCTGTTTGTCTGCCGCGACCGGTGCTCGAAACACGACGACATCTCCGTACTGTATCGGAGATGTTCGGTAAATCATTCTGTTGACAATAATGCGGTCGTTAATCGATAGGGTTGGCTGCATGGAGCCTGTCGGAATATGAAATGTGAGGACAACAAAGGGCCGGATAATCAGAAAGACAAGCGCTACGGCTATTTGAATCGTCTCAATCACTTCCGTGAGGACACGAAAAACGGCTGACCGCTCACCTTTCCAGGAGACGCGGACAGCCGTTAAGAGGGCAAGTATTGAGACAACAACGGGCAACGGAAGAGTTGAAAGCTTATCGGTTAAGGACTCCACTTAACGTTGCGTTGCTCCCATTAAACTTACTTGTCGGCGAAGCGACCGTTACGGTCTTCCTTGATTCTCGCTGCCTTACCTACGCGATCACGCAGGAAGTAGAGCTTGGAACGTCGGACTGAACCACGACGGATAACTTCGATCTTGTCGATTCTTGGCGAATGGACCAAGAATGTACGCTCAACACCAACACCGTTGGTAACCTTGCGGACCAAAACGGTATCACGGATACCTTCGCCGCGACGCGCAAGTGCAACGCCTTCGAAGATCTGGATACGTTCTTTACCACCTTCAACAACCTTGGCGTGGACACGAACTGTGTCTCCACCACGGAAGCGGGGAACATCGGTGCGCTTTTGCGCATTTTCAATCGCACGAATAATGGTTTCGTTTGCCATATTACTAACTCCGTAAACCGACGGTTAATCCGTTGGTCGGTTTCGGCCGATTCCAGGAGGTCGACCCCAGCTTAGGCTGGTTGGGACACTGGAAGCGTCGCCACGACAATCTCTTGCCGCCTCGGTGAGACTATCCGTTCACCGTACGGGGGACCTAAGTCAGTTAGACTCAGAGAGCCTGTCATAGGTGTCGATCCGTTTACGGTCTTCCTTTGACAATGGCTGCAACCGCTCCCAGAGATCCGGACGACGGGAACGCGTACGCACAAGCGCTTGCGTCCTCCGCCAATCTTCAATCTTGGCGTGGTGACCCGACAATAGAATATCAGGTACTTTGTGTCCGCGAAAGTCTGATGGTCTTGTGTAATGCGGGTATTCCAACGTTCCTGCAGAAAATGATTCATCCGCTGGACTTGCATCGTTTCCGAGGACGCCTGGGATCAACCGACAGACGGCATCGATGACGACCATTGCAGCGGGTTCACCGCCGGTTAGAACATAATCTCCAATGGATAGCTCGCGGTCAATCCAATGTTCGCGCACGCGTTCATCGATGCCTTCATAGTGTCCACAAACTAGTGTCATTCCATTTAGCTGCGAAAGGTCCGAAGCGATGTGTTGTGTAAGTGTCGAACCCGCCGGAGACATGTAAATAACGGGAGTGTCGCATCCATTTGCGTCCCTCGATGCCTCAATCGCGGCAACCAGAGGTTCCGTCTTCATCACCATCCCGGCTCCGCCACCAAACGGATAGTCATCGACGGTTTTATGCTTGTTAGTCGAGTAATCTCTAGGATTGATAACGCTGATGGTGATCAGGCCAGCTGAAATCGCACGACCAAGAATACTATGACCGACGGCTTGGAGGATGAACTCTGGAAACAGAGTAACGACGGTTACAGAATAACTGGTTGATGGTTGCTCGTTAGAGCTCATCAACCCGCAGGCCCGGTACATCACGAACCGTGATGACCTTTTGTGCAATATCTACTGCCAGGACAAATTGCTCGACGGCAGGAATCATCGCTACGTCAGTCTCATATACATCATTGCTGTTAGCATTGACGTGGACGGTATGAACGATACCAAAATCGCGTCCTGAGTCCGTCACAACCTGACAACCTTCGATGTCGAACGCATAGAATTCGTCTTCAGGAAGTGGAGGAAGCTCTGTTTTTAGAGCACGGAGTGTATAGCCGTGTAGATGTTCTGCCTGATTGCGATCAATTCCATCCAAGAGGACCAGCCAACTTGGTGGGTGGTGGCGGACAGAGACAACCTTAACTCGTGCACCCACACCATCGGGGGAGACGAGCTCAAGGGATGTGAATGACTTTATCAAAGGCATCCGGGCGAAGTGAGCCATGACTTTGACTTCGCCCCGCACACCAAATGGCGCAGCTATGGTTCCAATAAGTACGGATGCGTTATCCACTAGACGAAACTCGCTTCACGCCAACGGAAAAAACCATTCGGTTTTTGCTATGCAAGAATTTCCACGTAAACTTTACGCTTATCCTTCATGGCAACTGCCTTGACTAGGGTTCGAATCGCATTGGCAATACGCCCTTGCTTTCCAATAACTTTCCCCAAGTCATCAGGTGATACACGTACTTCATACGTCGTCGAATCATCACTTGTGACCTCGGATACTTCTACAGCATCCGGATTGTCTACAAGCTCTTTTACCAGGAATTCAACAGTCGATTTCAACGGTGGACCTTCTTTGAACGACTGAAGTTTAGCCTTCAGCCTTAGTTGTTGCTTCAATCAACCCGTTCTTCAAAAGGATGTGATGGACCTTATCTGTCGGTTGAGCGCCAACTCCAAGCCAATAGCGCACGCGGTCTTCTTTTAGTTCCACAATTGGAGCAACATCTGCTGCAACCATTGGATTGTAGTAGCCGAGCTCTTCGATGTAGCGACCATCACGCGCACGGCGGACATCTGCAGCAACGATGTGGTAGAACGGGCGCTTCTTGGCGCCGTCACGGCGCAAACGAATCTTAACCATATGCTTTCCTAATTTCCCTCAAACCCAGTTTACGGCATTGGTGGCCGAAACATCGCCTAACGAACAAACGGAGGACGGATCCGTCCAGTTGGACCTCCACCCTTACCCTTCTTCGCTGGACGCCGCTGTCCTGGCATTCCAGGGACCGCAGGCATTCCAGACAACCCGGGCATCTTACCACTTGAAAGACCTTTCATCAGGTTTCTCATCTGTTCAAATCGGTTCAATGCCATATTTACATCAGAAACCGGTACTCCAGAGCCCGCTGCAATGCGTTTGCGACGGCTTCCATTAATAATTTCCGGATTCTTTCGTTCCTTTGGGGTCATGCTCCGAACGATGGCCTCAAACTTTGCCATCTCCTTTTCACCGGCACCAAAGTCAACATCTTTTAGCTGGGACCCAACCCCAGGGATCATTTTCAGTAGCTGTTCAAGAGGGCCCAGTTTCCGCATTTGCTGCATTTGCTCGAGGAAATCCTCAAAGTCAAACTTTCCTTGACGCAGCTTCTTTTCCATCTCAACGGCGCGCTTCTCATCGACAGCAGCTTCCGCCTTCTCAATCAGAGAAAGGACATCTCCCATGCCAAGAATACGCTGAGCAATACGATCCGGGTGGAAGGGCTCGAGGGCATCCATCTTTTCACCGATGCCCGCAAGCTTAATCGGTTTACCGGCCACCGCACGCAGCGAAATAGCCGCGCCTCCACGCGTATCTCCATCAACCTTTGTAAGAACAAAACCGGTTACATCAATCGCATCAGTAAACTGCGTTGCAACATTTACCGCATCCTGTCCAGTCATCGCATCGACGACGAGGAGCGTTTCATGCGGCGATGTCGCAGCATGAATGGCCTTGAGTTCATCCATGAGTGAACCGTCGACGTGGAGACGACCCGCCGTGTCCAAGATGACCACATCGAGGCGCTTTTCGACTGCGAATGCCACAGCATGCTTGGCAACATCCACAGGGCCCATACCCGCCTGTGTGTACACCGTCGCACCGACTTGGCCACCGACCACCTGAAGCTGCTGGATGGCCGCTGGGCGCTGGATATCACAAGCCGCAAGCATCACTTGCTTTCCCTGACCAATCAAGCGCTTCGCAAGCTTGCCGGCAAGGGTTGTCTTTCCGGCACCCTGCAGTCCACAGAGCATCATCACCGTCATCGCACGCGACTGGATATTCAGTGGTACCGCGACGGCATTGTCTATGGATTCATCCGGACCAATTCCTGACAACGTCCGTACAAGCTCATCGTGTACAAACTTAATGACCTGTTGGCCCGGTTGCAACCCCTCAAGGACATCCGCTCCAAGGGCCTGCTCCTTCACACGATTTACAAAGCTCTTTACGACTCGGAAGTTGACATCCGCCTCAAGTAACGCAGAGCGAACGATGCGCATCGCTTCATCGATATCAGCTTCTGTTAATTTTTGATTACCACGCAGCTTTGCAAATGCTGTTTGCAGCTTTTCGGCGAGATTGTCAAACATGAATCACCTTTGGTCTTCCAGACGCGAATTTTACCGTGAACGGGGGGCGATATGCGCTATTGTGGAGTTATGCCGATGCTAATGACTTTTGGAGAGTTAATGCTCCGTATTTCGCCTGCTGGTGACAGCAGGCTGGTTACCGCGACTGGTGCAGACCTCGCATTCGGCGGGGCCGAGTGCAATGTCGCAGTGGCTGCAGCCAGAATGGGCACGATCGCTCGATACGTCACAGCCCTGCCGGATAACTCCCTAGCGGATGCGGCCATCATGAAGGTCCGCTCCTTTGGTGTGGATACGGAATACATGCACTCCATACCAGGAAGAAT
>JAURHZ010000110.1 GCA_030833025.1 Armatimonadota bacterium | reverse complement strand
ACCAAGAATAGGTACCTATCTTGAGGTTGCCCATGATGTCATCCATAAAGTTAAGGCCGCGGGTTATACGGCTGTTCAGCTGATGGCCGTTCATGAGCATCCCTACTATGGCTCCTTTGGCTATCATGTAAGCAATCCATACGGAATCTGTAGCAGATTTGGTACCCGTCAGGAATTCAAGTATCTTGTTGATCAATGCCATTCGATTGGCTTACTTGTCATCATCGATCTCGTACATGCCCATGCAGTTAAAAACCTAGCCGAGGGTCTTGGTGAGTTTGATGGTCAGAGTGGCTACCTTTTCCAGCATGGGCAGAACGCAATACATCCAGCTTGGGACTCTCTTGTCTATGACTATGAGAACCCAGTAACGGTGTCCTATTTACTCTCAAATGCCCGTTACTGGATTGAAGAATACGGTATTGATGGATTCCGAGTAGATGGGGTTACTAGCATCCTTTACTATGATCATGGAATAGGTCATACGTGCTTTACGTACGATGATTACCATGGCAGTAATCTGAACCGAAGCGGACTCCGTTACCTCGTCCTTCTATGTAATCTTGTACACCACGTTCGGCCGAATGCCATTCTGATCGCAGAAGATGTGAGTGGTCTTCCAGGTGTTGCACGACCTGGACACCAAGGTGGCGTCGGGTTTGATTATCGGCTCCAAATGGGACTTCCTGACTTCTTCGAGTCCATCGCGAAAAATGTGATGCAAGTTGGCATTGCCCCTTCGACAATTTGGAAAGCTTTGGTGTCTCGTAGATTTGATGAACGCCACGTTGGCTATGTGGAGTCACATGACCAAGCGATTGTTGGTGGGCAGTCGCTTATCTTTAGACTCCTTGGGCCGAAAATGTACACCGACATGCACGCAGATACGAAAAGCCATGACGTGCACTTAGCGGTTGCGATTGTCAATGTGGCGAAGTCATTAGTCTTCTTCCTAGGCGGCGAAGCGTGGATGTCATTTATCGGAAATGAATTTGGTCATCCCGATTGGGTTGAGTTTCCAACTCCGGATAACGATGACTGCTATGAATATGCCTATCGAAAGTGGTATCTGGCAGCGGATTCAGCGCTGATGTATGAAAAAATGGCAGCCTTCGATCGTGATCTGATGCACCAGGTATGTATCAGTGAAACGTGGAACGAATCATACATTACGGCTCCGCTCCTTGATGACAACCGTAAGCTCGCTGTGTTCCATCGTGATGGTGTCGTATTGGTTACCAATACTTCAACCGATGAATCCTTTGAGGATGTTTGGGTTCCGGTGACACTCGAAGGGGACTATCGGGTTATTCTTTCGACGGAGGGCCGTCGCTACGGTGGCTATGGACGGTTAGACGAGAATATGCATTACGCATCCATCGTCGTTGATGGAAATGCATACATTCGACTATATGTGCCGAGTATGTCTGCCACTTTCCTCAGTCTGAAATCTACGGATTGACTGACAAATAAATGAAAAAAACGGCCCTGCAGGAATCGCAGGGCCGGTCTAGTTATTTCTTACAGATCTAGGAGGAGACCATCTGGGTTCTCAATCAAGTCCTTGACCTTGACCAAGAAGCGAACAGCCGTCCCACCATCGATAACACGGTGGTCATAAGACAACGCGATGTACATCATCGGACGGATGACAATTTGGCCATCTACGACAACTGGGCGCTCCTTGATGCTGTGAAGTCCAAGAATACCAACCTGCGGGTAGTTCAAGATCGGGGTTGACATCAGGGAGCCGTAAACACCACCATTGGTGATCGTAAACGAACCACCGGTCATGTCACCGATACCAAGAGCATTCTTCTTGGCCTTGTCTGCCAGCGTCTTGATCGTGGACTCAATTCCAGCAAACGTAAGCTTGTCAGCATCACGAATGACAGGAACAACCAAACCATCTTCCACACCGACAGCGATGCCGATGTCGAAGTAACGCTTATAGACGAGTTCATCGCCTTGTAATTCCGCATTCACTGCTGGGAACTGCTTCAACGCTCCAACAACGGCCTTCGTAAAGAACGACATAAATCCAAGACCAACACCATGTGTAGCGATGAACGAGTCTTTAGTACGCTTGCGGAGGTTCATCACTGCAGACATGTCGACTTCATTAAAGGTCGTCAACATGGCAGCGGTGTTTTGCGCAGTCTTCAGGTTTGCTGCAATTGTCTGACGGCGACGGGACATCCGGACACGATCTTCTGGCTTACCAGATGCGTTGGCGACGGGAGCCGGCGCGGCTGGCTTGGCAGGGGCTGCAGACTTCTTAGGGGACCATGTAGTATTCTCAACGCCACCCGAAATCGCCGATGCGACATCGGTCTTGCCGACCTTGCCTGCAGGTCCCGTTGCAGCGACCTTACTAAGATCAACAGCATTAGCATTTGCCATTGCTTCTGCAACTGGTGTAGCTCCGGCCTTTGCGGCTGGTTCAGCTGCTGGGGCAGTCGCAGATTCCGCTGTAGCGACTGGCTGTGCCTGTGCCGGCGCAGCACTTGCGGCCGCGGACCCAGAGATTGTTCCAAGGATTGCACCGACGGTAACTGTGTCACCTTCGTTGAAAGCGACTGATGCAAGAACTCCATCGGCTTCGGCCTGAAGAACCTGATTTACCTTATCGGTTTCAAGCTCCACCAAATCGTCTCCAGCCTTGACCGCATCTCCAACCGATTTGAGCCACTGCGCAACGGTCGCCTCTACAACAGATTCACCCATGTTGGGCACTATGATTTCAACTGACATTACAAACTCCTTTGGATGTTAATCCATGAATCCTTTAGGAAAGTGCTGATTGAACAATGTGAGCTTGCATCGCGTTGTGCATGTCAATGCTTCCCTCAGCAGGACTTGCCTCCATCGGACGGCTAACCACTCGGAAACTAAGGCTGGTTGGTAGTGCATCCTTAAGCCTTGGACATACATAGGTTGCAGTCCCCATGTTGAGTGGTTCTTCCTGAACAAAGACGAACTCTGTTGCATTTGGATACGTTGCTACAATGCGATTGATGTCGTTAATCGGGAAGGGATGAATCTCTTCCAAGCGTATTAAGGCCGTTGTTTCGGTGTTCAAGTGGGGACTTGCAAGCAAGTCGACGATTACCTTACCGCTGGACATCACAATGCGAGTGATGGAATCCTTGTTGATATCCGAACGCAAATCATCCAGAACCGATTGGAAGCATCCAGTAGTTAAGTCCGTCGCTTGCGAAACTGCCTTCGGATGCCGAAGAAGACTCTTTGGTGTCATCACGATGAGTGGGCGTGGATCAATCGCTAGCGACTTGGCCTGCCGACGCAGCAAGTGGAAGTAGTTCGCAGGGGTTGTACAGTTAGCGACACGGATGTTATTCCCGGCGGCGGATTGAAGGAAGCGCTCAACACGTCCGGATGAGTGTTCAGGTCCCTGACCTTCATAGCCGTGCGGGAGAAGCATCACCAAACCGGACTTCTGTGACCACTTTGCATCTCCGCTAACAATAAACTGGTCAATAATGACCTGAGCACCGTTTGCAAAGTCGCCGAATTGGCCTTCCCACAGAACGAGCGTCTCGTTTGCGTGTCCGCTGTAACCATACTCAAAGCCTAGTGCGGCTGTTTCAGACAGTGGTGAGTTTAGGATTGCAATCGAAGCATTTGCTGTTGGCACGAAGCGCAACAGGTGACACCGTGCACCGGTTTCCACATCATGCAGAACTAGCATGCGCTGTGAGAATGTTCCACGTTGTGCATCCTGGCCAGACAGGCGAATCGGTGTTCCATCCTCAAGAATGGATGCATAAGCCAACGCCTCGGCGTGGGCCCAGTTGATCGCTGCTTCATCCGCTGTCAGAGCCGCCTTACGCGGTTTAAGTACCTGTCTCAGCTGCTTATCGTTGACCGAAAAGCCTTCCGGAGTTGAGGTAATCGCATCATTGAGAACTTGTAACCGCTCAAACGAAACGTTTTCAACGACTACGTCTGGCACTTCGGAGGCAACAGGAGTTGACACGGTTCCGCCAGCCTGCTCAAGCGCATACTGTCGTGCATCGGTTAGCTCTTCACGGACTCTGGCTAACATCGCGTCCACATCGGATTGCTGGACGATACCGCTTGTCGTCAGACGGTCTGCATACAGCTCTCGAAGACGTGGATGCGCATCAACAACTCCATACATACTTGGCTGTGTATAGCGTGGCTCATCCGTTTCGTTGTGTCCATGACGTCGGTAGCCGATGATGTCGATGAGGAAGTCACTGCCAAACTTCTGGCGGAAGTCCAGTGCCATTCGAGCCATTGCAAGACATGCATCAGGATCATCTCCATTGACATGGACGATTGGAATTTCAAAGCCCTTTGCAAGGTCGGATGAATACAATGTTGAACGGCTATTTTCAGGATCGGTGGTGAAACCAACCTGATTATTGGCGATGATATGAATCGTTCCACCGACACGATATCCAGGGACGCGTGAGAGATTGAGGCTTTCAGCGACTACACCCTGACCTGGAAACGCTGCATCACCGTGAATCAAAATCGAGAGTGCTGCAAGAATATCGCGCGATGGTTTTCCCTGATGATCGCGATGTTCCTGAGCGGCTCGAGCACGTCCAAGAACGACCGGGTTTACAAACTCGAGGTGAGAGGGGTTTGGCACGAGTGTGACTGGAACACTTCCGTGGTCTGCAGTTTCGATCCGAAGCTCGTAACCCTTGTGGTACTTGACATCTCCGGTGTATCCACCCGAATCAGCACCACTCGTACTCGTTACGAGGTATTTCTTGCCTTTGATGAACTCAGAGAGCATCTGGCGGTAAGGTTTCTTGAGCACATGTGTAAGGACATTAAGACGTCCTCTATGGGCCATTCCGATGACCACTTCTCGGTTTCCTGCGAGTGCTGCACCTTGAACAATGCTTTGAAGGATTGGCACAAGCATGTCAACGCCCTCGATAGAGAAACGTTTCTCACCTTGAAACGGCTGTGTCTTGTGCAAGAACTGCTCAAATGTGTCAACTTCGGTTACGCGCTCAAGGAGCCATGAGCGATCTGCACTTGAGACTGCTCGGAGGTAACGCCCGGACTCAAAAGCATCACGTAGCCAGTTGCGTTGCTCCGGAGATTGCACATGATCATCTTCATAACCAATCGTTCCGCAATATACTTGCCGAAGCCGATTCATCGCGTCAAGTGCATTTGATGTCCCCGCGGATGCCGGGCCACCAACTACGGAAGGCGGAAGGGATGTCAGATCATCTTCAGAAAGACCGTGGTAGGCAAGAGTTAGCTGAGGATCGATTTTAGATGGGCGTCGAAGAGGATTCAGATTTGCCTCAACGTGGCCATGTTCACGAATCAATCGCGCAAGGTGTACAGCCCGCATAATTGTTTCCACATCTGTGGTCTCAACTGATGTCGCGCTGCCCGCTTCCGCAGGGGGAATGTATCCAGTTGCAAATAGCGCACTTGTATCGGAGTCAATCGAACCTGGATCTTCCATCCAACGCTCGTACAGCTCGCGGGCGTAGGCCGCATTGGGGCCATGAAGCGAGAGGGACCGATCTACGGTGATTGAGTCATCATGCATGCCGAACTGTAACCTTCCACTCAGTAATGTCGGTTGAAAAACCTCCATCCTGAACCATCGGACATTTTACCCGAATACGGGTTTTATGGTGAACTCCAATGCGAAACTTACATTGGGTGCTGGCGATATACTTTTCTCACTATGGAAGCTAGTGAACTGCGTCGCGCCTATCTCGATTTCTTCGCATCCAAAGGTGCGCTTATCCTGCCATCTGACTCGTTAGTGACGGAAGACCCCACACTCTTATTCACCGTGGCAGGGATGGTTCCGTTTAAGGCCTACTTTGAAGACCGGGCAACGCCACCGCGAACTAGCGTTGCCACAAGCCAAAAGTGTCTTCGAACAAAAGACATCGAAGACATTGGCGATACTAGTCACTGCACCTTCTTCGAGATGCTAGGTAACTTTAGCTTTGGTGACTATTTCAAACCCGAAGCTATTCAATGGTCTGCTGAGTTCCTTTTTGATGTTCTGAAGATCGACCGGAAGCGGATTCGTGTGACTGTCTATCAAGACGACGACGATGCATATGCGCTTTGGAAGAAGTTCGGGATGCCTGATGAGCGAATCACGCGTCTCGGTCAGAAATCGAATTATTGGCCTAGCAATGCGATTGTTGAGAAAAGCCAAGGTCCTTGTGGACCTTGCTCTGAAATCTTCTTTGACTTGCAGCCGCATTTGCCATTCGATCTGGACTGGGATGGTGAGGGTAGCCGCTGGCTCGAAATTTGGAACAACGTCTTTACACAGTTCACTGGCATCGGAGCTGGTAGCGAATATGCTCTTCAACCACTCCCCAAAAAGAACATTGATACGGGCATGGGCTTGGAGCGTACCGCTGCAGCTATCAATGACCTAGCTGGACCGTTCGAAACCGATGTAATCCGCCCAATCATCAGCCATCTCGAAAATTTGAGTGGGAAGTCGTATACATCAACCCCTGATGCAACAACGGATATTGCATTCCGACGAATCGCCGATCATATCCGGGCCACAACATTCCTTATTGGAGATGGCGTTCTTCCAGATAAAGATAAGCACGGCTATGTGCTTCGCAGGCTTATGCGCAGGGCGATTGTCGCTGGTATCCGCCATCTAGGCTTTGATAGTGCACCCTTTATGGACCGTGCTGTCCCTGGTGTGATTGCACATATGAAGGATGCCTATCCTGATCTTGTTAATCGTGAGGAAGCCATTCTCGCGGCGGTTCGCCGAGAAGAGTCCCAGTTCAGAGAAATCCTTTCCGACGGACTTGGACGTCTTGATGATTCCCTTACGAAGGGAGACCTTTCTGGCGCTGCAGCATTTGATCTGTTCGCAACTTACGGACTACCCTTTGAGGTTACGCGCGAAGTCGCGGGCGAGCGCGGTGTTGTCATCGATGAGGAATCGTTCAACAAGGCCCGTGCGCAACATGCAATCGATTCAGGTAAGGGAAACAAGAAAACCTGGATTATCACGGATGAGCACGTCAAAACGTTCTTCCGTGAGCTACCACACACTGAATTCACCGGCTACGCCTCACTCACGGGGACGACCGTTGTGGTTGGTATCCTCGTCGATGGCCAGCCGGTAAAGACCATTTCAGCCGGAATGACCGCTGATGTAGTGCTACAAGCAAGCCCGTTTTATGCAGAATCGGGTGGTCAAGTGAGTGATACCGGTGATCTCTACCACCACGACTTTCGGGCAAGTGTACTGGATGTCATCAAAAAAGATGGTGTCTGGTTCCACACGATTCTCGTGCACGAGGGCGACCTTGCAACGGGAGGACAGGTAACCGCATCTGTTGATGCAAACCGACGACGTCAGATAAAGGCAAACCATACCGCCACACACATCCTGCATAAGATCTTGCGTGAGCAGCTCGGTACTCACGTCGCTCAGCGGGGC
>JAURHZ010000010.1 GCA_030833025.1 Armatimonadota bacterium | reverse complement strand
GGGAAATGCCTCCATGTGGCAGATGGTTACAGGCCTAGATGCAAACCCTGAACCGATGAATGGCTCGCTTGTTTCGCCGGCTTGGACGGTATCGTTTAGCCACACCGCCCCGCGTCCGGTGCGCGGCCCGATGTCGTTCAGCTGGTTGGAATGAACAAACCAGAGGTTGGAGTGGCTCTGCCCGGGGCCCGCGATGCCCCCCTTTGCGCGGCGTTTATTGAGAAACTCGCTCTTAGCTGTGTCATCGCAGGCGAAGACCACGCGCCCATTCCAGCGGCAGAAGTCACCGATGACTTTCAATGTGGATGACCTTGGGGCGATTCCCGCACTCGCGGTGTGTGAAAAGCTCTTTGGAAACCGCCAGAGCATCCCGTGCATCGTCATCAGCAGATCACGCTCACCGATATCCCGAATCCGCGGCCACTCCGTATTCCAGCCATGTGCGCCATCGTAGCAGTGGCTAGTCTTCGGGAGACGGTAGGCTTGCCACGTATCGTTTTGCCGACACATCAGGATCAGGGAGCGGTGATCCCACCCGATGCTCCAAATCGGATCACTGTCGGTCTGATTCCCCAAAATGCCACCGGGTGTGGTGACTTCGGTGAACTGGTTGCGGCGGATGACTTTCCAGTCTGAGCCATCCCATTCGGCCAGACATCCACTCGGGATGGTGGGATTGACGAGGGCTTCATCCCCGTGCTCGCCATTGTTTGCATACACAACGATGCCTTGGGAGCTTGCGAGACCTTTGCCATGATAGCCGGGAAGATTGGCCTTACGGCCTCCGGGAAGCTGTTCATCCCGGTAGAGCTCTTTGGATGTAAGAGAGCGGACATCGATTTCGTACAGCCCCTCTTCCATGGTCATCATGTAGATGTGGGTTTTCGGATGCTCTAAATGTCTGGCATTTCCCGTTGGGCGTCCATAGAGCTGACTGTAGGGCATCGGGCGGATGCTGCCGCTACCCGAAATCGCGTAAGGTCCGATGAAGAGCTGGTTCGACTCGCGGTGGAGCATCCGGTTTGCGGGTGTGCCCCCGATACTTTCCTTGTGGACGGTTTGCCGAAGGTCTGTGGAAATGCTGTAGAGCTTGTCGCTAGAGCCTTTCGGGAGGTGCGGGCCATACGTAATCGCCCAGAGCTTGCCAGCCCACGGCACGATGGCACCGGTTCCGCACTCGTTCTCAGCGTTGTACATCGCGAGATGGGGATAGATGCCGGAGAAATTTCGTTGATGCTTTGCCACGAGATTATGTTACATCGCAGTAATGATGCCGATTGGCTGGAGGCTGGCATCGGTGGTAATTCACACTCTATGGCAGAGAAGAACCCGAACCGCGATGCAGCATTTCCGGCGATTGAGAAGAAGTATGGCCAGCCGATGCAGGTTTGGTTTGATGTTTTTGCGGCGCATGCGGGCAAGCCGTATCTGCAGCAAGTTGCCGTTTTTCGGGAGAGCCATGGGTTTACGCAGGCGCATGCCAGCGCGGTGGTGTTGTATTGCCGAGGTTCAAAGACAAGTCGTCGTTATGAGGATTTGGATGGCTATCTGAGTGAGCACACCGCTGAGAAACAGGCGCTCGTTCGGCGAATTTTCGGAGTCATCATGGCAGCGTACCCAGAGCTTGAGCAAGTGATTGCCTGGAATCAGCCGATGGTTAAGCTAGGGAAAGACTACATTTTCGGGCTGTCTGTTGCGAAGAGCCATGTGTTGATTGCGCCATTTAGCCCGATTGTGCTAGAAGAATTTCTGCCCCGATTAGCGGGCCTCAATCTCAATAAGAAGACGATTCAAGTGCCGCTTGACTGGGTTGTGGATGAACAGCTATTGGTGGACATGGTCGGGAGAGGGACTGCGGTCGTCCGTGAGTGAGTGGAGTAGCCTCCCGGCAAGCAAAATAGTTAATCTTGGCTTGGAAGCGGGTTTGCCGGGAGGCCTGAGTGGTATTGAGGTCACACTCATTGGACCGGGAATCGCCGAACTCGTCCATACTCAATTTTGCTACTTTTCGCCCATCGGACACTTCACCGCGCTTGTATTCGATAACCATCGATAACAAATCATTTTCTTCGGGGTAACCGTAAATCGCGGTTGACCCGTATACTCCCCCCATGATGCACCTGCGACGTGTTGTTGTCCCGGCCTCACGCAATTTCATCCCCGGTGGCCATGGCTTTGTCTCCCATTTGGATGACTCCGATACCTTTTTCGAACGCGGCGAAATCCTCCGTATCCGTGTCGAGCTCCCACCGGGCGAAGTTGAGCGTTTCAAGCAACCCGAGCGCCCTTACGTCCACGGCACCGTCATCGAGAATGACCGGACTGTCTACCAAAATGTGGCCATTAAGTTAAAAGGCGCCGCGGGGAGTACCCGCCCTTGGGAAGACCGCCCGGCACTAACCATTAATGTCGACAAATTCAAAAAGGGGCAAAGCTTTCACGGGATGGATAAATTCCATCTCAACAACTCTGTCCAGGATGGCNCACTGCTTTCCGAGTTCACCAGCTCACTACTGTTCCGGAGCGCCGGTTACCCCGCAACGCGCGTTTCGCATGCTCGCGTTTCGCTTAACGGCCGGGATGTCGGGATGTACGTCCTAAAAGAAGGCTTTGATAAGACATTTTTGAAGCGCTGGTTCAAGGACCCGGATGGCAATCTCTACGATGGAGGCTTCGTTCAGGACATCGATGCGCCGCTCGAACGGGATGCTGGCAAAGGTGATGTAACCCGCGCAGACCTGACGGCCATTGTGAATGCCTGCCGTCTCCCAAACCCATTTGAGCGCTGGAAGGCACTGGAGAAAGTCCTCGATATTCCATCGTTTTTGACATTTATGGCGGGCGAGCGATTGCTATGCCACTGGGATGGCTACTGCAACAATGTAAACAACTACCGGCTTTATGTCGACACCAAGGGCATCGCGCACTTTATGCCGCATGGCATGGATCAGATGCTTGGTGATCCAGGCTTCTCGATGTTTGATCAGCCGCGTGGGATGGTGGCTGGCGCTATCCTCCAAAATCCTGCGTGGCGCCAGCAGTACCGTAAACGCATCGGGGAAATGATTCCACTGATGACTCCCAATGGTCCGGTTGTTCAGGGAATCGAACAGGTAACGGGACGGCTTTTATACGCGCAGCAGCAGATCAGTGATGCGGCGGCAAAAGCCCAGCGCGATGCTGCGGATGACTGGAAGCGTCGTGTTCCCGAACGTGGGACAAATGTTGCCGGGCAGCTGCGCGTCGCCGAACCACCCCTTCCCGCTCCGCTGGTCTTTGATGAGACAAATACGGGCTATCCTGCTGAGTGGAAGAAGACATTTCAGGTTGCGGACACCAAGTTTGAGAGTGGAGTCAACAACGATGGCCTGTGGACCTACTCCATCAAGGTTGGACGGAGTGGAGTCTGTATTGCGGCGTGGAGCGCAAGCGTGGTCCTTGCTACCGGCGAATACGCATTTAAGGTCAGGTGCCGAACGAAAGACCTGCAGGCGATGGAGGATGGCAATGCAAGCGCCGCCGGAATCCGCCTTGGGGACATGTCCCGTACGGAGCGCGTCGAAGGAACGATGGCGAAAGAGCTGTTATTCCCATTCGTGGTCACGGATGACCGTCGTGAAGTGATATTGACCTGTGAGGTGCGCGCGCGTCGTGGGCAAGTCTGGTTTGATGGCCCTGTATTAATCCGGACGAAGGTCCCAGAACCTGTGAAGCCGAGTCAGCCGTTAAAGCCACAACCTAGAGCGGTGAAACCATCCGGTGGAAAGCCAAAGCCTCCCGTGAAGAAGCCTGCGGTTCCAGTGAAGAAGAAGGGGTAGGGTTTTTCGGGGGGAGACCTACTTAGCTCCCCCCACACGCTTGCGAACAAACTCCACAACCAGCGGCAGCGCAGCATCTCCCATATTTCCGTGGTTGAAGCCCTGCAGCTCCTTGAGCTGAACATCCGGGTGCCCGACAAGCTTGAACATCCGCCAGAAGTATGCGTTCTCTTCGTACCTCCCAAGCAGCTCTAGCTCGCGATCGCCCGTGACCAGGAGAATGGATGGGGCATCCGGACGCACATGGTTTATCGGCGCAAGGTTGTCCACGATGACCTTGGTGTCCGCAATTCCCCGCTCCTTACGAATCGTGTAATGCGTAATCGCCTGTGGGCTCAGTGGAATCAAACCCGCCAGCGAATCCGGGTCAATCCCATAAGGCGCGAGCCAGCGCTTATCCAAACCTACCATCGCGCTCAGATATCCACCCGCGCTGTGCCCAGAGAGAAACACCTTCTTCGGGTCGCCACCGTACTTCTCGATGTTCTTAATCGTCCACGCGATTGCGGCTGCTGCATCTTCTATAAATGTTGGAGATTTTACATCTGGGCTGAGGCGGTAACCTGCCGCGACGACGGCAATCCCCTTGTCCTTGAGGCCATCCGGGATACTGCGATTCCCACCCGTCAGCCCGCCGCCGTGGAACCAGACCACGGTCGCAAAGCCTTTTGACTTTGGGTGATGAATATCAACACGGCAGCGGGTATCGATTCCTTTGTCGTTATCTGGATTCTCACGATATGCGACATTTCGGACCGTTGCGTGCGCAACCTTCTTCGTTTCCTGTGCCAAGACTGACGACTGAATGGGCATCCAGAAAATCAAGGTAGCAAAGCATACAACGATGGCAAAACGGTACTTGGACATCACGCATTGTACAAAACAGACATCTGTGATGGCTTCGTTCCGCCGCAGGAATCGCAATGACATTCCGGGAATGAATCGCTTATGAAGATCCTGATCACCGGCGCTGGGGGAAACCTCGGACGCGCCATCATCCCTGCGCTTACGGCAGCTGGCCACTCGCTGCGCTTGTTTGACTTCCGGGACATCAATGCGCAAGGACACGAGCTGGTAATCGGGGACATCCGCAACATTGATGATGTTCGTGCTGCCATTTCCGGCGTGGATGCCATCGTGCACGCGGCGGCTCTTCACGGAATCCATCTGGCCAAATGGCGTCCCGAGGACTTCTGGGGCATCAATGTTACCGGTACGTTTAACGTCTACGAAGCGGCCCGCGAGGCAGGGATAAAGCGCGTTGTTCTCTGCTCAACCATGGGCGTTTACGGCGATAGCGCGCGGCCACCCGCGGATGCGTGGAGTGTTGTCGATGAAAACAATGCGCTGTTGCCGGGCGACATTTACGGGATGTCGAAAAAGCTCTGCGAGGAAATGGCGGATGTCTATGGACGCAAGTGGGGCATCACGACGGTTGCGCTGCGTCTCGGGATGTTTGTGCCTGAGGGCACATTTGAACGGTATGGCTTCCGCTTGCTGTTTGG
The DNA here is from genome assembly GCA_030833025.1 of Armatimonadota bacterium. GTDB lineage: Bacteria > Armatimonadota > Armatimonadia > Armatimonadales > Armatimonadaceae > CAIRTT01. Next base: position 13,265 of record JAURHZ010000010.1, on the reverse strand, counting down.
CGGCGTGGATGACCGGGATGTCGCACAGGCCGTCAGCCTCGCGCTAACCCACGAGCCTGCTGGCGGCTTCGATGCGTTTGACATCATGGCTCCGCTCACATACCAGCCATCCGATGCACAAGCCCTCCACATAGATCCGCTTGCCGTGCTAGAAGAACGGGTTCCCGGGTGCAATGCATTGTTTGCTGAGAAGGGGATTGATGCTCGCCCACTGATCTGGGGCCGGACGCTTTGGCCAGTCAACAAGGCTATCGATGTCCTTGGCTACAGACCTCAGTACGGCTTTGATGGCTTTTTGCAGAGTCTGCGCAGCGGGACAAGCGATGCCTATTATCCACCCCAAGGCTTGCCATGGTGGGGCGTTTAGGCACTCCGAAACAGCTCGCTAGAGGGGCTTGATTACTTTAAGCGTAACCTGGTTCCGTGTGTTCGGAGCATTGGGATCGCCGACAACAAAGAAGTAATCAGCCCCGCCACTCCGGGATTTCTGCGCGTAGGCGAGATAGATGTTTGTTCCCATCTGGGCACCCACATTTGCCGCATTCCCGGTCCCGTTTTGAGACACCAAGCGAAGCGAAACACTGCGTAGCGTATCGAGGCGGAGCGTTCCGGTGATGATAGTCTGACGCACGGTCTGCTCTGTGCGTTGTTGTTGGTTATAGCGCGCATAAACTGAAAACGGCTTGCTAATCAGAATCCCTTGCGACACGCCAAAGTCGCGTACATTCTGCCCAATTTGCCGCCCACGCCCAAAGCTAATCATGCCGCCTTGGAAGAGCGTCCGCTGGTTCCATCCGATATTCAGGCCAGCATAGTTGTCATCGTAACGAAGCAGCTCCGTTTGTTGACGGTCGCCCTTTGAGAGGTTCAGTCCGGCACTCCAACCACTTCGCAGGAGCGTCGTCATTTTGGTATAGAACGTACGGTAGAAAAACTCACCAGTACTGATGCGATCCGCGATATCAGTTCCCGCATTGAGGTCATAGATCTGAATGGGTCCACGATCAATCTTGTTGGTCAATTGGATGTTCGTGTTGTAATTCAAGCGGTCGGGGTTGTTGAGCAAGCCCAGCGTACTTGTGAAGTTCTGTGACATGATGGACCGCAGAAAAGAATAGCGTAGCTTGCCATTAGTGGCACTGCTGGTGAAGCCGAAGTCGCTATCGCCTCCAGCTGCTTGGTCATTTAGCCAGGACAACGTCTTGACACCGTAAATAGTGCTTCGACGATCACCATTAATCCAGCCATGGCTGGCAAATGTCCGCATAGTTCGGTTTTGGCTGATGCCGTATTGGTTGTCCATCGTTGCCGATACGCCATAGCCACTGAAGAGACCGCTGGCTTGGTTTATCGACATCGCCATCGTGTCACGGTCATGTGCTGTTGAGCGGGCGGTGGTTGAAAGAAAGCCAATGCTTGTCGGTCCTTGCCGGCCCACCACTTTCATACCTGAGTCAAACTGACCGATGCGGCGGGTGTAAAGCAATTCGACATCGGGGAGGAACTGCGCGCCTTCCGCAAAGAATGGCCGGCGGTCCTCGACGAACTGCTCGTTGTAGGAGAGGTTCACCGATGCAACCTGTTGCTCAATGGTTTGGAAGTCAGGGTTGATGGCAACCAGACCTGTCAGCGTTGTGCTGATTGGCTGCTTAATGTCAACGCCAAAGCGTGCCCGCTGGCCATCCGGTTTGACCGTTCCCAGCATAAAGGGCAAAATGACAGATTTCGGACGGATATCGGGCATCGGGGCCGGGAGCTGGATATCCGGCATGAACTGAGGCACTGTCGACAGCTGTTGACCCTCGACGGGAATTTGTGGCCATACCATCGGGTTGCTCTCACGGTTCATTGAGCGCATGAGAACCAATCCGATCGAGTCAGCTCCTTTGGGATGCCGCATCATCGAGAACGGAATCGCGAGCTCTGCAATCCAGCCATCATCCGTGTGGCGCACACTAGCCTTCCAGTCGCCTGCCCAGGTGATATTTCCTGCGGTCCCGCCTTCAAGCGCATCCACTTGGGTGCCATTGGCATTGACGGAAAATGTTGACATCCCGCGGTGCAAATGTTGACTATCAACCAGCACCGTAACGTGGTCATCCCCCCACACGGCTTGGCTGCCACGTTGCGTTTCGCTCTTGCGTTGTTTTTCAGGCGCAGCATCGTGGCAATGGAAGGCAACAAACAAAGTCTTTCCATCCGTGGTGACCCAGGCATCTGTGCGCTCTACGACAGGGGCATCCCCAGTGAAACGGTCAAACGACTTTATGCGAAGGGCATTCCGCCAAGCTGGGTCATCGAGGTTGCCATTGACCGTCGGAGCCGATTCAGCCTTGGGGAGGGTGATATTCGGCCGCGTCCAGGCATCGGGTGACGATGGAACGGCATGCGCGCTCGTCGACATTCCAGTGATGAGCATCGCGCAGCTGGCGGCGGAGAGGAGAAGAGGTTTTAGCATTGGGATGTTTGGCTTGGCCATGAAAAAGAGCCCGGTCTTTTGAACCGGGCTCCTAGTGAGCTCCCCCGACTGGATTCGAACCAGTGACCCTTCGGTTAACAGCCGAATGCTCTACCGCTGAGCTACAAGGGACCGCGACAAAATACTATCAAGGGTTTGCGGAATTTTCAATAACTTCACTGAAATCCTGTAGGGAATACAGGGGGAATCTTAGCAAACGCCTCTAGAACGTTATCGAATGCCCGACTGACAGCACAACTTGCGTGCGCTGGGTGCCGGCTGCGAACATTGCCTCCGATGCGGCATCGTAGCGGAGCTCAAGCAAGGTTCGCTCTTTCTTTGATAGGTCTGGGGTGATGAACGAGAGGGTGATGCTGCCGACACGCGCTGCGGAGCCGCTCGGGAGGGTGGTTCCGATCACCGATGATGTTGTTGCAGCAGGTGTCAGAGAGAGTGTCTCAAGACGCAAGCCAAACTGGCCTGTACGCCGCTGCGGTGTCAAGAGTTGGATGACGGCTACGTAGCTGGTTTCGTGCGCACCACCGGATGGTTTGGCTGCATTTGCTTGCAGCTGTGTACGCACAAGGCCCAGCCCAGCCGCAGGTGTTTCATTGGTGAGCGATACCAAATACGATGTCGATGCTGCGTTGTTATGCGGTGCAGTAACCGCAACTGCCGCACGTCGCCGTGTGCCCGCTTCGTTTGTTGTGTCAATCGTCATCGCAAGGCTGGTCTGCTGGGATGCGAAGCTGCCATCTACGAGAGGATTGTGGACCTGGAAGGTTGTTTTGCTTCCAGCCAGCGCATCTTTTTGAATACGAAATCCACGAACCAAGACCGGCGTCATGTACTGAAAGGCAAATGACTTCGAGACAAAGGCATCCACACCGATGTCATCATAGGTGTACAAAGGTCGAAACTGTCCGATCTCGTATTTGGTTTCATCCCTGCGAGAAATAACCGATCGGAAGCCATAGACTTCGGCTAGGCTTAGCCCGCCACGCAGGAGGCGCTGCTTGGCTTCGCCATCCATGATGCGGACATAAAACCCTGGATCTTCATTGCCGGATGCTTCCTTACGGATGCTTATTTCGGCAGAATTGAGGGCAAATGCACCACCTTGGTTGGTGAATGCGTAGCCAGTGTTATTGGTGATGTTTCGCAGGGATGCGCTGTTCGTGAGCGCGAACGCGCCATGAAATTTGTACTGTTGTAGCTGGGTTGTCTTGCCAAGCGCTTCCATCCCGATGCCTTGAATCCGGGTCACACTGTTTCGGATTTTCTCAACATTCTTTTGTGTGGTGGGATCAGTCGCCGGTGGTGGTGCAATGTCTTGTGCCAACACAGGATGTGCAATCAGGGTCGTCGCGAGCATCATTGGGATGGCTAGGAAGAGCATGTACTTCTTGGATGATTGCACGTTAGTTGTCACCCTTCGACTCAGCCTGCAGCTTTTTGAGGAGCTCTTGTTGAGCGGGTGTCAGGACGCGAGAAAGTTCATCTTGGGCGCGCTTCTGAATCGGTGCAGCCTCGCGCATCGCAGCGGCTTGAATCGGCTCCAGCTCCTTACGGAACTTTGCCATCACTACCTTACGGCGGGCCTCCGCGGCAGGGGAATTCTCGACAGTCCCGGTGAGGGTTTCCTTCTGATACTTGCGGGCTATCGCTTCCATCCGGGGCTGGTACTTATCCTGAATCCGCTTGTTGATCGGGTCATACTTCTTCTGGATTGCTTCAATCTTGCGGCGTTGGTCGGGGGACAAGCCGAGCTTATCCGCCATCGTTTGAGGGGCGGCTGGACTTTGCACCAGATTGAGATGCGTGAGATGAGCAATGTGGGCGAATGGATACAACATGGATGGATTTCCCGAGTAAGTGCGGGGTGCAGTGCGAATTGAGAAACTCCCTATCCCTGCAGCAGTGCCACAGAAATAGGGAGTGATGAGACTAGTTGCTAAGCTTCCAGCGGAGCTTGTCGCCCTTGGAGAAACCAGCTGCGAGGTAGCCAGCAGGGGTGCCGGTTCCGCCGATGACTGCTTCGTTCAATGCACCAAAGGTCACAAACTTGCTGACGTAGAGCGATTCATTGCTGAAAAGTCCGGTCAGGTTGACGGTTGGGAAGTCAACGATGGTTGTGAAGAAGAAGCCATCTTCGAAGAGATCATTGTTGTGATGTCCTTCGGAGTCGGTTTCGTGGTCATCGTCATCCCCGAGCGTGCCGAGGAAGATTGCGCCACGGAGCTTGTCGGTGTTGACAACATGATTGGATGCCAAGTGTGCCGATGTGACAGCAGCGTTGCCAGTGATGGCGTTGACTGCATTCGATGCATCGCCGACGGTGACTTCGCCAGCAGCGCCGTAAACGACCTTGCCTTCGAATTCGATGTCGCGTGCCTTGTCATCGAACTTTACTTCACCGGATGCATTGGATGCGCCGTTGACAGATCCAACCGTCTTGATCTTGGCTTCGACTTCCATCTTGATGGTGGATGCAGTTGCGTTGACACCGGCTGGGGTTGCGAGGATGGAGCCAGCTGGGTTCAGCTTCAGCTCACCCTTGACGGATCCCGTGGAGCATCCGCTGACTACGGAGATTGTAAGCGCGGCAAAGCCAAGCGCAACAATGTTCAATTTCATTCTTGAGTTTTCCCTGTGATTGTTGCCGGTTCAACTTTGTGAACCCGGCACAGGGGCAATATTAGGCCAGTAGTTATACGGATTGCACTCATACTGATTAAAACATTTTATAAATTATTAACGTTGACGTGAATATGGTGTGCTTAGTATGTTGACCGTCGTTAAAAAGTTAATAAATGCTGGAAATCACGTTCGTGTAACTTAGCCACGAAGGCTAGAGCGACCTGGACAAAGACTCGTAATCGACCTAGACGATGCAGCGTTTATGAGCTGCTGGCCGTCGATTTTGCTTAATCTAAATAATCCGCACTGAGCGGTATGTTGTTTGTTTGGCGCTGACAGCGCAGTCTGTAACATCGTTTGATTCGCTCAGTCAGCTTGTTCGCTAACCCTAGAGCGACAAGAACACAGACTCGCTATCGACTTCGATGATGCAGTCTTTATGAGCTGCTGGTCAGCGATTTTGGTCTGTAAAATGCAAGTAGACCAGAGTAACCGGTTGTGGGCACTCTGGTCCGAAATCACTGATTGACTCTTAGCGTGAATGTTCCTTAGGGAGCCGTTGGCTGCTTATCCTTCAGAAGCTTTTTAATCACTTCGCCCATCACTTTGCCATGCTCCGCTGCATACTTGGCGCGAAGGTCTGGACGCGCAACGAGACGCTCAATGAGTGCTTCTCGCTCAGCACCTGTTAGCTCTTCCGTTCGGTCTACATAACCTGGCCGGAAAATCACATAGTAGGGACTTAGGTTCAATGTCTTTAGCAAGTCAGCTGCTTGATCATCTGGTACTTGCTGTCCAAGAATCTCTGTATAGCCCTTCTTGATTTCGCCAACCTTGCCAATCAAATTGGACTGAGCGAAGACAAATGCCGCTAGTGAATCCCCATTCATACGCTTTGCATCAGTCTTTGGGACAAATACCTTAACCCAAACCGTGCCCTTGGGAAGCTTCTTCACGATTGCATCAAGCAAGTCATCGGTCTTTGAGGTGACGAGGTCGATGCCTTGCACGTCAACTTTGGCATTTCCGGAGGATGTATCCGCATAAATATTGCCACCGATGGCCTTGGGGAGCTTACCAAGCAGAAAATTCAAGCTGGGCTTCTGGACGGTGGGAGTCTGTTGCTGAGCGGATGCGGTTACGAGATTCAATGGACCTGACATCGGAAGCGTAGTGCCACAGAGCAAAATGGCAGTCAAAACAATTGTGGTCATACGCAAACCCTATCAGGGCCGACCATCCCAATGTCAATCACTATTCAACAATTTGGTGCGTCAACAACTATTATTTATGAAAATTTAGTGAGAAATGGTCTTCGCTGACGTGTAGCCTGCCTCTGTGAGGATGACATCCATGCGAACATCCCACATATCCATGGGGACAGCATCGACTAACATCCTGGACCAGCAAACACCAACCTTGACGACCTTATCTGGGATTCTGGATAGCAATCGGTCATACCATCCGCCACCAAATCCAAGCCTTCCACCCGTCGGAGAGAAGGCTAGTCCCGGTATAAGAATGGCATCCAAAATCGACAAATCGATCAGTGCTGGCCACTCAAGTGGCGGCTCGGTGACGCCAAACGGGCCCCGAACCAGCTCATTTGGATTGGTAACCATCACCACATCCAGCTGGTTTTCCGGCATCATCCGTGGCGCGTATAAAGTAACTCCTGCTGCATGGTTCGCAGGTGTCCAGACATCCGGCTCGCCAGGTAGTGGGATAAACAACCCGATGTGCTTCCATCCAGTCTCAGCCAGTAATGCATCAAATGCACAAGACAGCATCGTTTCATCTGCATGTCGTTGATCGGCGCTGAGAGACAAGAACTCCGTGCGCTGGCGTCTTGCCCACGCACGGAGTTCTTTTTTATCCGCATCGATGTCCGGTGTTGGCACTAGCCACCCATCGGTGTCAGCGTCAAGCCACCACCGCTGGCTGCTTCTTCATCCGGGCCTAGCATCTCACCAAAAATCCGATGCGCATTGCCATACAAAATACGGTGACGTTCGTCATCCGTGAGGCTGAGCTCATCGAGCAGGGCCAGGACCGCTGCCGGGTCTGTTCCAGGCGAGCCGGACCCAAACACCAGCTTTCGACAGCCACCCAGCCGCTGAATTGCAAATGCAACCTTGTCGCTGGTCAGTGCGCCGCTGAAGTCAAGGAAGAGATTTGTCGGGCGCACGGCGTAGTCGATGGCCTCGCGCCATTCATCCCCGCCCATGCCGCTAGCGATGACCTTGCCTGTACCAAGAAAGCCAGCAATATCAACCGCATGGTGCATCGCGGCTGCTGTTGGGGTCTGGATCAACAATGCCTTGCCATAGCGCCGGAAAACGGTAAGGAGATCCTGGCACCGTGCGAGTGTAACTGGTTCACCTGTTGCTGGATTTGGGTACAGCGCCGCGCCAACAAAGTTGTCGTGGAACATGTACTTACGCATCAGGTTTGCGCTCTCATCATGTTGATCCGGCTGGATTACAAGCCAGCCTTTGAGCATCACACCGCCGCCCTTGGATCCTGCTGCCTCGTAAACAGCATCGTTGCCCGCAACCATGTCATAGCGTTTTGCGAGTGCACTCGCAAAACATCCCATGGTAATTCCGCGTTGGAGTAGCTGACTTTTGACGTGGTCGGGTTGGTTCCAGCTTGGAGCGGCCGTGGTGGGCCCCCATTGGCCGTGGATGTCACAGATCACGCAACGCCTCCCGCAAACATCGTTTGTGCATTCCCGTAAAGGACATCGTGCTTTTGCTCATCGGAGATGTGGCACATTTTTACCACTGCCACCGCGCTTGCGAGTGACCCAAAGGCGATTGATCCAGAGCCAAACAGCACACGCTTACTGGTCATCGTGTTGACGGCAAGGTCAATCTCGCCGATACCGCGCATCCCGTTTGTGCATAAAAACAGATTCGGCATGCTCGGCGCGAGTGCGATGACCTCTGAAATGCTCTCGCTTGTGACACCTTGTGCGATGACGGCCGCCTTGTACCCGCTTGCATGCAGGATTCCACGGAGCTGGCTGAGGTCCCCGATACGGCTTGCCTCTACGATGAGTGGGAGGTTCACGCCTTGTTGTGCCAGCGTTGCCAGCATCCCGAGAAAGGCCGCGTGGTGTACTGGCCAGTGTTGTGCGACCGGGAAGGCAGCAAGGGCTATAAAGCCATCCATGGAAGGAAGCGATGTCGTCCGTGGATCCAAGGTTGCGATGCCCTTGAGCTTGCCCGCCGACTGGCCGCAGTTTGCTGCCGTTTCGCGATTACCCGCATTTGCTGAGTGGTAAATCCCACGCGTCGAGATCGTCAGGGCCTTTTGGACCTCGAGACGTTCCATCGATGCCAGCAGCTTCGCCGTTCCCGGCTCCGTAGTTCGGGGCGGAACCGCCCCGAATACCGTGAAGACATCGATGATGGGATTACTCATGCGCTCGCTCCATCGCCGCCCGGAGGCGCTTTACTGCACGCTCTTTACCCAGAACTTCAATGCAGTCAAACAGACTCGGTCCTTGCTCACGTCCCGTTACGGCGATACGTACCGGATGCGTGGCGGCACCCTTCTCACGTCCCTGTTCGGCGGCGACACCGCGAACAGCATCTTCAATCGTAGCCGATGACCACTCGGACAGAGCATCTACAGCATCTGCAAGTGCAGCCAAGTATGACTTTACTCCCGACTTTTGCAGCCACTTCGCCACGACTTTTTCATCTGTCAACACACTGTCCGTGAAGAAGAACCAAATCAGGTTTGGTGCTTCATCGAGGCGCGTTAGCTTCTCTTGCTCGAGGGCAAGCGCCGCCGCTGCGTACGCACGAATCTCTGGACTGCTATCGGCGGTAACAAGCCCGGACGCCACAATAAACGGCTCGGCAGCTGCATAGAGCGCTTCGGGAGACATTTGCCGGATGTACAAACCATTCATCCACAGCAGCTTGTCCTGATCAAATGCGCCTCCAGAGCGCGAGATGCGCTCAAGGCTAAATGCATTAATGAGTTCTTCACGCGTGAAGACTTCTTGGTTGTCGCCAGCAGACCACCCGATAAGGGCGAGGAAGTTGACGATGGCATCTGGGAGGTAGCCTTCGTTGTTCACCAAGCCGCCCGTGATCTCACCCGTTGGCATGCCATCCTTGAGGTCGGGAACGGGCCCCAAAATAGGCTTGGCGCCGTGGCGCTTCGACAGTTTTTTGCCGCCGCCGGGGGCAAGGACATTTGGTGTGTGCACAAAAATGGGTGGCTCCCATTCAAATGCACGGAAAATCTGAATATGTTTTGGAAGACTTGGCAACCAGTCATCCCCGCGTAGGACGTGGGAGATCTGCATGTCGTGGTCATCCACCATCGCGGCAAAATGGTACGGAGGGTAGCCATCAGCTTTGAGAATGATGAAGTCATCCTGTGTGGTGGCATCCCATTGCATATGCCCGTGGAGGAGGTCATCCGCTTCGATCACGCCAGTTGTCGGCATTTTGATACGCACGACGGCGGCTTCCCCTGCGGCGACACGCGCCTTTGCATCGGCCAGCGGATACTCACGGAACTGCCGGTCGTATGTATACGGAACCTTGCGGATATCGCAGGCTGCACGCTTGGCATCGAGCTCTTCCTTGGTCTCGAATGCGTAGTAGGCCTTGCCTTCATTCAGCAGCTGATCAATCAACTCGCGGTAGCGTGGCAGGCGCTGAGACTGGAAGTATGGGCCATATTGACCACCATTTTCCGGTAAAAGGCTAGCATCCACGGCACCGTACTTATCGGCATCGAGGGCAGCAACACTTGCCGCATCCGGGCCTTCATCGTAGCCAAGGCCAAGAGCATGCAGGGATGCGATGATACTTTCGAGTGAGCCGGGAACCAAACGGTTCTGATCCGTGTCTTCTATACGGAGAACGAAGTCGCCTCCGTGCTTGCGGGCGAAGAGCCAGGAAAAGAGCGCCGTACGGAAAGCGCCAACATGAAGAAAGCCTGTGGGACTCGGGGCGAACCGGGTCCGCACTCGGGTCGGAACAGTATTTAACACGCGGGTATCATACCCCCGCGTACCATTTAGGGGCAATCACAGAGGGTGTGCATCAGGATACACTGAGCACGAATACAATACAATTTGTAACTGTTTTGGCAGCCCGGCTCTAACCGGCTGGCGGGTCAACCCAAGGCTGCCTGAGGGAGCATCGCCACCATGGCTGGAAATAATTCTCGGATCCTGATCGGATCACTCATCGGGGGCGGACTTATCACCGCAGGCGTAATTTATAAAATGCAGCCTCCCAAAGTTGAGGCGATGCTGCCGATCAGCCGTAATGTCATCACCAGTATCGCGGCAAGTGGCCGCCTCCGCGGTGATGTTGAAACCAGTATTGGCGCGCAAACGGGTGGCCGTGTTGCCCGTGTCCTCGTGCATGAAGGCGACCGTATTGTGACCGGCACTGTGGTTGCTGAGCTCGACACCGATGTCCTTAGCGCGCAGCTCGGCCAGGCCACTGTGGGCGTTGCCACAGCGAAAGCTCAGCTCACGCAAGCGATGACGCAGCTCGGTACGGCGAAAGCTCAGGTGATGTCGGCTCAGGACACCGTCCGAACTGCAAAGGCATCGCTTGCACAGGTTAGCCGTCCGCCCTTGAAATCGGAGGTCAACCGACTAAAAGCCGATGTGGATCAAGCGATTGCTGTTGCGGAAGCAAAGCAAGCCGCTGCTCGTAACCGCCTGTCCGAGCTGCGAAATGGTGCGACGAAAGAAGAGCGTGATCAGGCCCGAGCCCAGCTGTCTCAGGCAGCTGCACAGCTCGAACAAGCGGAAAAGGACTTCAAGCGCCAGCAAGCACTCGTAAAGGAAGGGGCTGTTTCGAAATCCGCCCTCGATGCCGCAGAAACAGCGCTCACTGTTGCTCAGCGAACGCGCGAGAATGCGGAGGCCCGCCTCAAGCAGCTTACCGTTGGCACCCGTAAAGAGCAGATTGCACAAGCCGAGGCTGATCTTCGCGCTGCGGAAGCAACGCTGCGTGGTGCTCGGGCGAGCGGAGAAGCCCAGCTGCAAACATTGCTCAGCCAGCCCCGCAAGGAAGATGTCCTTGTCGCGGAGCGCAAGGTAGCGGAAGCTGAGCGCGCGCGCATTCTGGCTGAGTACCGTGTTGGGGAGGCGGAGCAGGCGGTTGAGGTTGCGAAGACCCGCCTGATGGATGCTGAGCGTGCCCTTGGCGTTTCGAAGAGCCGGGTTGCCGATGCGAGTGTTAAGGCACCATTTGATGGCACGGTCACCGAAGTGGTTACTGAACCCGGCGGTATCACCGGTCCAAACCAGCCAATCGTCCGGCTTGTCCGGTCCCAAAGCCCTGAGATTCGTATCGACCTTGATGAAGTCAACCTAGGCAAAATCAATGTTGGACAGCTGGCGAAGGTGAGCTGTGATGCGTTTCCTGGCGAGACATTTGATGCCAAAGTCACCGAAATTGGTGCGCAGGTGGATGCTGATCGTGGAACGGTCGAGGTCCGCCTGGTTCCGACAAGCCAACCGGCATGGCTCCGTCCTGGGCAGACATTATCCGTCAATATCGTCACCGATAAGGGCAGCGACCGTCTGGTAATTCCGCTAACGGCCGTCAACACGATCGGCGGTGAATCAACGGTCCTCGTCATTGCGGATGGCAAGATCATCAAGAAAGTTGTCAAGGTTGGCCCTGCTGGTAAGGAGGGCGTTCCGGTCACCGATGGCATCGCTGCAACGGACATGGTCATCATCACTCCAAATGGCCACAAGCCAGGTGATGCTGTGGCCGCAACCAAACCGACTGCGAAGAACTAAGCATGCTACGCTTTGAATTCAAGCTAGCGTGGCGACACTTGGTAAGTGGCGGCGGACAAACATTGCTAACCGTGAGTGCGGTTGCCATCGCCGTCACCGTCATTATCTTTATCCAAACCCTGATCACAGGTGTTCAGCAGCGCTTTGTTGGTGATCTGGTCGGTCCACTCTCGCACGTTACTATCAAGCCGCCCGACCCGGCCCCAGACACCCTCGACAAAGTGGGTGATCGTAGTGGGGGAAGCCTCCTGGCATCCGATGCTCAAAAGCAAGTCCAGCAGCGCACCGAGCTCGAGCAGTGGCAGAAAATCGAGCAGCAGGTAGCATCCTTTCCCGGTGTGCGCACTGTAGCGAGCGGTGTAGGTGGTTCGGGCTTCATGATCCGGGGAGCCAAGCGCTACGCGGTCAGTATCACGGGTGGAGATCCCGCGAAAGTCGAAAGCATCAGCCCCATCCAGAAAGACATGATCGCTGGCCGCTGGCTGGATATTAACTCGGATGAGATCGTCATCGGGATGCGCCTCGCGGAAGAGCTGGGTATTCGGCTAAATGACCGCGTCAAAATCCAATCGAATGTCGATGTCACGGGAACGTACACCGTCGTCGGTCTATTTGAAACCGGGAATGGCCAGTTTGACATCGGGCGTGTTTTTTGCACCCTGCGAGCCGCCCAGTCACTGTTCAAAACGGGCACAAATGTCCTGTATGTCCAGGTCAAGCTCGAAGATCCATTTACGGCAGCCGCAGTTGCGGACCAGATGGCGCTAGCGCTTCCCTACAAAGTGGACTCTTGGACCAAGGACAATGGCTTTATTGTCAATGCTATTCAGTCGCAAAACTCGACAAAGGTGATGATCTGTGCATTTGTGCTACTGGCATCTGCGTTTGCAATCGCATCCGTTTTAATTGTCAGCGTCATCCAAAAGAGCAAGCAAATTGGTATCTTGAAAGCCATCGGAGCCAGAGATTACCAAATTCTCTGGGTCTTCACGATTGAAGGCCTCGGGGTGGCGGTCGCCGGTAGCATCGTCGGGTGCTTCTGGGCGCTCCTGCTACTGAGAGCGCTTGCGGATATCCCCCAGGCTGCCCGCTTTGGCAAGGCGGACAAGCTCTTCAATATCATTTATGACCCGATGATTTTTGGCGGTGCTGTGGCCGCTACGATCATCGCGACCCTGATTGCGGCAATCCTGCCAGCGCGTCGGGCGAGCCGGCTCAGCCCGGTGGAGGTGATCCGAGGTGGCTGATGTGAAAAATTCACCTATTGTCAAAACAATAGGCCTGAGGAAGACCTACAACCCGGGCACTGAGAAGGCTGTGGATGTCCTCCACGGTATCGATTTGGAAATCTTCCCGGGTGAGTTC
>JAURHZ010000109.1 GCA_030833025.1 Armatimonadota bacterium | reverse complement strand
GTCGGAACAACACCGCTTGGTTATCGCTCAAGAAGCCGATGACAGGCAAGCGCCTGACAATCCGAATGCTGTGCGAAAAGTACTATGCAGCTGGAGTTGGAAAATTCAAATGGTCTTCGTCGCCTGAGATTCGTACACCAAGCAGCTCCCTCGAACCTGATGTCCAAGATGCCCTATTAGCTGGCCAAGTCTCAGATTCTGTGCGATTTGCATTTGCACAGGCACGCCCTGAGCTTGCAGATGCGGTTGCTGAGATAACAAGGCTTGAGAAGCTACCGTCCGCACCGATGTCTCTCGTGATGCAAGAGCGTTTAGCAAACGATGCGAGAGCCACAAAGCTATATCATCGTGGTGAATTTTTGCAGCCACGGGAAACGGTTACGGCGGCTGTTCCATCGATTCTCTTGCCACCAAGTGATACATCAAAGCCAAAGTCTCGCTTGGAATTTGCAAAATGGCTTGTTAGTCCATCTAATCCTCTCACTGCCCGTGTCTATGTAAACCGGCAGTGGCAGGCGTTTTTCGGACGAGGATTAGTCAAAACAGTTGATGATTTTGGAACACAGGGAGAGCTTCCATCAGATCAACAACTCTTGGATTACCTAGCAGTACGATTTATGCATGATGGCTGGTCCACCAAAAAACTGCATCGATTGATCGTGACATCGGCTGTATACAAGCAGTCCGCGACGGTATCCGCCCCCCTGCGCGCTTCAGACCCTGAAAATGTCTCACTTACCCGTGGACCACGCACTAGACTCGATGCCGAGCAAATACGCGATAGTGTCCTTGCAGCATCCGGGCAACTTTCGGCAAAGATCGGCGGCCCAAGTGTTTTCCCGCCCCAGCCTAGTGGAGTGACAACGGAAGGGTCTTATGGTGCATTGACTTGGAATGTTTCTACCGGCGAGGATCGCTTCCGACGCGGAATCTATACGTTTACCAAGCGAACCGCTCCATTTGCGATGGCAGCTACGTTTGATGCGCCAAGTGGAGAGGCCTGTGTCGCGCGCCGAGAAGCATCAACAACGCCACTTCAGGCACTGACATTGCTGAATGATGTTGTGATTCTAGAAGCAGCGCGCTCACTAGGCAGCCAGCTAGCAACGCTGCCGACAAACAAAAGGGTAGAATCGCTGTTCATGCGAACTCTCTGTCGCCCACCCAAAGTGTCCGAAACGATTGCAATTGAGTTACTCGTAGAAGAGTCAACCGCAGCCGGTGTGTCGGTACCAGGTTCTTGGTCGATGCTCGCACGCGCACTGATGAATACCGATGAAATGGTGACAAAACCGTGACAGAACCGATGAACCGTATACATCAATCTACTCGTCGCCACTTTTTCAGTGAATGTGGTGTTGGACTTGGCAAGATGGCGCTCGCGTCGCTTTGTATGGAAGGTGCGCATGCATCCCAAAATGCAATCTCCGGGCTTCCCCACCACAAACCGCGGGCTAAACACGTCATCCATCTGTTCATGTCCGGCGCTCCAAGTCAGCTGGAGTTGTTTGACTACAAGCCTGGGCTGGTTAAGATTGAAGGCCAGCCTCTTCCTCCAAGTCTGCTTGAGAATCAACGGTATGCGTTTATTCGCAAGGACGCCGCTGTCATGGCTGCACAGTTCCGCTTTGCAAAACACGGCAAAAGTGGAATCGAAATTTCCGATGCGCTTCCTTATCTCAGTAAGGTTGTCGATGACATCACGCTGGTACGTTCCGTCAAAACGGACCAGTTCAACCACGCCCCTGCACAGATCTTCTTCAATACTGGAAGCGGCCTGCCAGGGAGACCAAGCATCGGTTCGTGGATAACCTACGGCCTTGGTTCTGAAAACAAAAATCTCCCTGGATTTATGGTGTTTTCTACTGGCGCCGGAATCAGTGGTGGAGCAGCCAACTGGTCGAGTGGCTTTTTGCCGACGCCACATGCAGGTGTGCGCCTGCGCAATCAGGGAGAGGCAATGCTCAATCTCTCCCGACCGACCGACATATCGAGCGCTGAGGACCATGCAACAGCATCGGTTCTGCGTGCACTGAATGCACAGCGCCAGCGCAAGGAGCTTGATCCCGCTATTGATGCCCGCATCTCAAGCTATGAGCTCGCCTACCGGATGCAAACCGAGGCGCCTGAAGTCATGGACTTATCAAAGGAATCGAAGGAAACTCTTGAGCTCTACGGTGCTGATCCCAAGGTTCCATCGTTTGCGCGTGCATGCCTGCTTGCACGTCGAATGATTGAACGTGGTGTTCGTTTTATCAACATTTACCACGAAGGTTGGGATGCACATAGCGATGTCGTTGGAAACATCACAGGTAATGCCCGTGCAACCGACAAGGCAAGCGCCGCTCTTATCATCGACCTAAAACAGCGTGGACTCCTAGATGACACGATTGTAATTTGGGGCGGTGAGTTTGGTCGTACGCCGATGGTGGAGTCAAACAAAGCCCTAGGACGATCGCAAGGGCGTGATCACCATCCAGCGGCATACTCGATGTGGTTTGCCGGCGGCGGATTTAGGCAAGGCTTTACGTTTGGCGAAACGGATGACCTTGGCTTTAATGTAGTGAAGGATCCGGTCCATGTCCACGACATTCAAGCGACGATTCTCCATTGTCTGGGCGTCGACCATAAACGCCTCACGTATCGTTTTGCTGGGCGGGACTATCGACTCACCGATGTGCACGGGCAGGTCGTTCAAGCTTTGTTGTCGTAAGGAACCCTAGTCATGGAACAGCTCGCATTGCTTGGCGGACAAGCCGCCCGAACATCCCCACATCCTGAGTGGCCCCTCTTTGATGATGCAGAATTGACAGCGCTCCAAAACGTTGTCAGTAGTGGAGAGTGGGGACGGCTTGGCGGCGATGCAACACGTACGGTTGAGGAGGCGTTTGCCGCTGCGACGACGTGTAAGCATGCCCTCGCTGTAAATTCTGGTCAAACCGCTTTGCGCCTTGCAATACTGGCACTGAATCCACCCGCGGGTGCTGAAATTATTTGTCCGGCATATACATTTATTGCAACCGCAATGGCCATCGTCGAAGCAAACTGTGTCCCCGTGTTTGCCGATATCGAACATTCCAGCCTCTGCTTGGATGCCGCTTCAGTGGCAAGTGTCATCACTGAGCGAACTATTGCCATTATGCCAGTTCACCTTGGTGGTGTACCTGCTGACATGGATGCCTTGTGCAATATCGCAGAGAAGCATGGCCTTGCAGTCATTGAAGATGCCAGCCATGCACACTTGAGCACATGGCGAAACCGACAGATTGGCTCCATCGGCACGATTGGGTGTTTTTCACTCCAGGCATCCAAAAACCTAAATTGTGGTGAGGGTGGCCTGATTACCACAAATGATAGTGCCCTTTTTGGGCGTCTGTCCGCTCTGCAAAACAATGGTCGAATTCCCGGTGATCCGAGCCGTTACCGTCATGCGATTCTCGGAGGGAATTACCGGATGACCGAATTCCAAGCGGCTGTCCTTGGCTGCCAGCTCAACCGACTAGATGAGCAGACGCAGCATCGTTTTGAGAATGGAAAGCGCTTGAATACTGCGCTTGCCAGCATTCCCGGTTTTGCTCCTTTGCCTGTAAGAGATGGTGAAACGTGCAACGCTTATCATCTCTATTGCTTTAGCATTGATGACACTTACTTCGGTGTTCCCCGTGATGAAGTCTTAGGAGCATTGCGAGCTGAGGGCATCTCCTGCGGTCCTGGCTACGCAACCTTGGTTTATGAACATGATGCCTTTGTGAACGTTGACTTTGGTCCGTATACGGGAGCATCAAATGGCTATATTGCATCAATCGATGCTAATCGCGCTAAGTGCCCAGTCAGTGATGAGGTTGCACATCGGAGTGGAGCGTGGCTACCGATGACGGAACTCATGGCTGATGCAACGGGCATTGACGAAATTATAGAGGCGTTTGCCAAAGTGTCACGACTGAGGGACAACCTTGCCAACAAAGGTTAGTGGACAGTTTCGTATTCTGGATGCCCAATTTATCTTTCAGGAACACGAACTCTCTCCGCCTCTCGTCATCGGTAAAGGCATCATTTCAACCATCACCGAGGCGATGTGCCGCGTAACGATCACCGATGGCACCAAAACAGCGCACGGATTCGGTACCGTACTTTTGTCACATGTCTGGTGCGGGCCAGAGACAGAAGATGTCGATAAGGACGCGACCTTGCGGGCTGCCTCTCTAACAATTGCAGATGCGATTGCAACTGGGCAGACCGAGGATTCATTGTTGGGTCACGGCTTTCGGCTTCTATCGCTCTCAGATCAGCTGCTTGGTCACATCCCGCCGCTTGCGCGCCGGGTTTGCAGCGCCCCTTTGGACAATGCCATCCATGATGCAGCAGGCTGTCTATACAACTGTTCATCGTTTGAACTCTTTGCCGAGCATGGTTCATCGCCGTTTGACAAGGCCTTTCCCGGATTTGGAGCCGCTACTGCAATTGAAAGCATGTTACGGCGACCTGTCGCAACCATAGATGCACAGATGGTGGTTGGGATTACGACGCAACCTGAAGCTATCCTTACATATTGCTCGAAATACAACATTAGGCGTCTCAAAGTCAAGATTGGTTCTGGTGATGTCCAGACCGATGTCGACCACGTTATTGCGGTGAGTAAGGCTGTACCAATATCTGGGGATGCACTCGACATCACAGTCGATGCAAACGGATGTTATGTATCGCCAGAATCTCTAAGTATGTTTCTATCTATGATTCGTGAAGCAGCCCCAGAAGTTGCCGTGTGTATTTCGGCGGTTGAGCAACCAGCTATGTCTCCACAGACGGAAGACCGTCTCCGATGGCTAGACATTGCCGAAGATACACCAATCCTCGTGGATGAAGCATTTACGGAAATGGATGACCTCAAGCATGCTAACGCATGTGGCTGGAATGGATTAGCCGTAAAGTCGTGCCGTGGACAGACACTAGCCCTCCTCGGTGCGGCGTGGGGGCATGCCCGAGGCTGGAGAAATAAAGTCATGGACCTGACAAGTCCAAATATTGCGGCTCTGCATACTGTTTTGCTGGCAGCGCACATTACGGGCGTCTCCACTGCGGAAGTGAATGCTGCACAGTTTCTCCGGAGCGGATATGAGGCTTTGCCTGAGGAACTAGTCATGTCAATTGTGCCAACGAATGGCAGATTGACCGTCCCTAATGTTACTGAGGGACTTGTCCCCCATGAGTACCGTCAAGTGCTTATAAAGCGATTTGAGGAATTAGATGTTTAAGGCAGCACAGCCGATTTGGCTACAAAACCAAGAGAAAGACATAAATATTACGGTCGCAGCGACCGCTGAGTTTAATCTGTCGAAGCTTCAGGCAGCCGGCCGGATTTCCTTACGGATATCAGGAATGACGCGTTATCGCGTTTATCTCAATGGGCAGTACATCGGAAATGGCCCAAGTCGCGGTCCACACGGTTTTCACCGTGTGGACGCGTGGGACCTATCACGTAAATGTATTGCTGGAAAAAACCTCATTGCTGTCGAAGTTGCCGGCTATAACGTCAACTCATTCTATACACTCGATGCTCCATCATTTCTGGCATTTGAAGTAGCCGTCAATGACCGCCTTGTTTTTGCAACTGGGCGGGACTCACTCGTGATGTCACAGCGGTACGAAAGAACACAGAAAGTTCAGCGGTATTCGTTCCAAAGACCATTTACTGAAATTTGGACCTTGCGGCCAGAGAGCGAAACTTGGAAGACTGACGGTATCCCAATCTCGGATGCTGCAGTCTTTATTGGACAGCCAGGTATCCGATTTATCGATGCGATTGCGCCCCTTCCTAAATTCGACATCCTATCCCCGACCAGATTTGTTGCTGCTGGAAAGCTGGCACCAACAAAGCCCAACCGCATTTGGAAAGACCGGTCACTTACACAGATTGGTCCACAACTTAAGGGCTTTAGGGAACAGGACATTCCGCTCGTCGTTACAACAGAATGGCAAAGCCGAAAATCAATTCAAATTCAGGACATTGCTGGACCATACATTGATGACTGGTCATCGCTGCAGCGTGACACTTTTCAAATCATCGACTTTGGAAAAAACATTACCGGCTTTATTGGCATCAAACTGAAAAGCAAGACCGCTGCGACAGTGCATTTATTGTTTGATGAGCTCCTGACGGATGGCGATGTTGACGATAAGCGTCTCGGGTGCGCAAACATCGTTGAGGTCAATATCGAAGCGGGCGACTATTCGTTTGAAACATTCGAGCCTTACACATTCCGCTACTTGAAAGTTGCTGCGACTAACGGATCTTATGACTTCTCAGCCATTTACGTACGTGAGCTTGCGTGCCCAGACGCTGAAAAGGCCGTATTCGATTGTCCCGATGACATGCTGAAACAGATTTTTGAAGCAGCTAGACAGACCTACCGCCAAAATGCAGTAGACATCTTTATGGATTGTCCAAGCCGGGAACGTGCCGGTTGGTTGTGTGACAGCTTTTGGAGCGCACGGACTGGGCACTTGCTAAGTGGCCACCAGAAGATTGAAACCGCCTTTATTGAAAACTATGCACTACCAAAGTCGTTTGCGTACATCCCAGATGGGATGCTGCCAATGTGCTATCCAAGTGATCATAACGACGGGGTTTTCATTGCAAACTGGGCTCTTTGGTTCGTCGTTCAGCTCAAAGAATACAAAGATCGTGGTGGGTCACCCAGCTTGATTTCCGCGCTGCAGCCACGTGTTCAAAAGTTGTTTAAGTGGTTTGAGCAATACCAGAACAATCTGGGACTCCTAGAGAAACTTCCATCGTGGGTCTTCGTGGAATGGAGCAAGGCAAATGACTTTGTACAGGATGTAAACTTCCCTTCCAATATGCTGTTCGCCGGCGCACTCGATGCAGCAGCAGAGCTTTACGGTAATCAAACATGGAAACGTCAGGCGGATTCCCTTCGAAAGGTCATCAACGACCTAAGTTTCGATGGCACTTGGTATGTTGATAATGCTATTAGAAAGTCGGATGGCTCACTCGCTGTTACCCGCAACCGTAGCGAAACATGCCAGTACTATGCGTTTTTCTTTGATATTGCATCTCCAAAATCGCGCCCGGACCTGTGGCGGACTCTGACATCAGAGTTTGGTCCTAAACGCGACATTAAGAGCGTTCATCCTGAGATTCACATTTCAAATGCCTTTATTGGCAACTATCTGCGAATCGAAGTTCTCTCCCGTGCTGGGATGATTAATCAGATACTACGAGAATCAGCAGCGTACTTTGGCTACATGGCCGACCGTACAGGAACTCTGTGGGAAAACACGGATGCTAGTGCGAGCTGTAACCATGGCTTTGCAAGTCATGTCGCAGTGATGATGCTCCGGGATGTCGTCGGAATCGCAAATGTTGATCACGTCAAGAAACGTGTCTATGTGGTGCCTTCACTCAGCGAGCTTGCATGGAGCACGGGTAGTATTCCCGTCCCAGGTGGAATGATCACGGTCTCATGGAAGAAAACCGAACTTGGCTACAAACGGACACTAAAGGCTCCCTTAGGCTGGAAAGTCATCATGACGAAGCAGAGAGAATG
>JAURHZ010000108.1 GCA_030833025.1 Armatimonadota bacterium | reverse complement strand
GATGGCTCGTGGTTCGGTACATCAGCGTGCATTGAGCGGATTACACACATCTCATCGGCGAACTGAGCCGTCTTTTCAAACAGCTCACTCACTTCTAGACCTGATTGTCCAAACCGCTTGAACTTAAATGGTGATGCAAGTCCAACACCTGTCTTACGTTCGGTTGCAAGATTGGCAATGGGTAGGGTCTTGCCGGCATACGCGGTCAGCTGCGGCTTGGGATCCCAGGTGTCAACGTGGCTAGGTCCACCATTCATAAACAGGAAGATAACCCGTTTTGCCTTTGCAGGAAGGGGAGATGATTTAGCAATTAATGGGTTTCCAGAGCGCTCTGGACTTGCCACACCCTGAGGCTTAGCTACGGGCTTACGTGTCTGCTGTGCATTTGCCTCTTGTGCGAGGATTGATGCAAGGGACATTCCAGCAAAGCCGTTACCCATGCGACCCAGCAAGTCACGCCGTGACATGAAAATATCGGCAAAATCCTGCTGATGATTGTATTTGGAATTATTGTTCATGAGTGTTTCAAAATTACGTTAGTCAATCGTCACAAACTCGTTTGACATCATCAATGCGTGTACAAACTGCTCAAGTCTTGTCAGCGGCTTAGGAGCAGTCACGTAAGCAAACGCATCGGATGTAACCCAGCTTCGTCGTTGGCCCTTCGCCAGGCCTGAATCAAGCAGTTTGAGCGATGGTGCCCATCCAAATCCATCAAAGTCAGGTGTCTCTCCACAATCAACCACAAAATCAAGCTGTTCACCTTTGGTCAGCTTGATTGGCTCAACCTTAGGGGTGACAGCGGTGTTATGTACAGACCATTGGCCGAGCGTTCCCTTTGCCGATGAGACAATACGGGCAATAATCCCGTCCCCCTGCACATTTCCATGGGTAATGGCTCCTTCGATTCGGTAATCACCGCTCGCCGTAGCAGTAAACCGTCGAATACACATGACGCCTTTAGAACCTGGGTGCCCACCATCTTTCGACAACATCACCCAGCCAAGCTCTTTGTCAGGTAGGACAGTGCCAGCCTGAAAATTGCCACTAATAAGTACGGGAAGCTTCTTAAACCCTGTCACACGATCGAGTGTTGTGCTGATCGCCCCGTACCCCATCGTCCACGGACCAGAGTTCATCGGTTCTGATTCGCCTTCTGGCTTCGCGAGAAAGGCCGTTCCAATACGGAGCTCAGTTGGTGTTGCATCTCTCCCAAGAACACCGCGGACAGCCGCGTTTATAGCTTTGGAGTTCGACTTTATATCACCTGCTGAAATCACCCGTGCGATCTCACGTGCTTGGTCGGTAACGAGTGGGCTATTCATCATGAACAATGCCTGCTGAGGCACTGTCGTGACAAAGCGCATCGGACTGGATGCATCTGGACTCGCAAAGTCGAGTGTCTTAAATGTGAGGGGCAGGTTCTGACGCTCGATAAAACCATATACGGCCCGGCGTGCGGTAAAGCCCTTTTCCCAGAGCTCCTCACTTTTGCCACCAACCTTTGATGTCTGGAGCTTGTTCGATGCAAAGAGAAGGGCATCACGGAGCTGCTCCATGTCGTAGCGCCGGCGGTTTTGATGGCTAAATGTCAGATTTTCAGGATCCTTGATGGCAACGTCTTGCGAAACATCACTTGACGCCATAAATGTCCTGCTCATCAGGATACGTTTCATCAACTTCTTGGTTGACCAGCCATCGGTGTGCATAAATGTGTATGCAAGGTAGTCAAGCAGAGGGCCATTTGTGGGTCGTTCGCCTTGTTTACCAAAGTCACTGGGTGTTCTGACAATGCCTTTGCCAAACAGGTTCATCCAAACACGGTTCACATAGACCCGGGCTGTTAGTGGGTTGTTGACATCGACAATGGACTTTGCCAGGTCAAGGCGTCCGGAGGATTCCTTCCATTCACGGCGTTGCTCCCCAGCAACGCACTGCAGGAACTGGCGGGGAGCCGGCTCTCCAGCGATGCCTGGGTTGCCACGCTTATGGACATTTACGGTGACAGGAGAAGCTTTGTCGGTCATTGCCATCGCAAACTCTGGCGATACTGGAGGCGCCTTCTCCATTTGTGCGATTTCAGAGACTAAGCGGTCGTAGTTGGCTCTCTCACTTGCATCAAAGGCTGGCAATATGGCAACAAGTTTGTCGGCCTGAGGCAATACATCAACCGTTGTCTTTTGCAGCGCGTCCTTTACTGTTGCAGAGACACTGTCCGGGTTGGCGTTTGCAACACTGCGTAATCTACGAATGGCTCTCCTGACAGTTCCGTTCCGGTCATCTGTTAGATCAGTTAGTTTGCTGTTATAAGCATTCCATGGATCGCTAATAGACTTATCGGATATGGGTAAGGTTGCTTCTTGTGATGATGCAAATACAGAGTAGAGCGAATAGTAGTCTCTTGTTGGAATCGGATCGAACTTGTGGTCATGGCATCGGGCGCATTGGACCGTGAGACCCAGAAATCCGCGCGTTACTACATCGATACGGTCGCCAATGATGTCGTTTTCCGCATTAAGGAACCTGCGTCCGATGGTAAGGAAGCCCATCGCCGCAAGTGGACGGCGGTCTTCCGATACAACTTTATCTGCAGCGAGCTGTTGAATGACGAATTGATCGTAGGGCAAGTCACTGTTGTATGCGTTGATGAGCCAGTCGCGATATGTGTACGCATTTGGATAGTTTCTGTCCTCGACAAAGACATACCCCTTAGTGTCAGCATAGCGAGCGATGTCCATCCACAAGCGGGCCATACGTTCACCGAAAGCAGGTGATGCAAGCAATGAGTCTATTAGGTCACTGTATGCGCTTGGTGATTTGCTTTGTGAAAACGCCCTTACTTGCGCGTACGTCGGAGGGAGACCAGTAACCGTCAAGCTGGCACGCTTGATAAGCGTCGCACGGTCGGCGATCGGGGATGGCTTGATGCCCTTTTTGGTAAAGTCGGAGGCTACAAGTGCATCGATGGGGCTTGCCCAACCTAAGGGGACATTTTTAGGAATAACTGGATTCTTGATTGGCTTTAGGGACCAAAGATTGCCATCGATGGCAGCTTTACCCTCTGGCCACACTGCGCCATTCTTTTGCCAGACAAGCAAAGCCTTTAGCTTCACATCCTTTAGAGGGGGAGCGCCTTGTGGCATCCGATTACCACCGATGCCTTGAATCCGGTTCACGATAGAAATAGCTTGACTCGGTGTAACGGCCTTGTCTAACCGAAGTCCACCCCCAGCATTTTCAGCCGAGTGGCACGCGACACAGGATTCAGAAAACACCGGACGGACGCTGTTCTCAAAGAACGTGACTTGATCTGGGGTAGCAGCCGTCTTCACTGGGACTTGCGACCAGCCATTCGTAGACGCTGCAAGTCCAACGAGAGCAGCAAGCCCTGTAACTAAACCAATACGGCCTGGTAAGCGTGACATATAGCGTTATAGCGTAACCATCAAGGAGATGCACCTGACAAAAAAAGACCGCACCGGAAGGTGCGGTCGGTCTCTCGGGACTTGATTACTTTCCAAGCCACTTCTTGATTCTGTAAACCGTCGTGTCGCGGTTAAGTTCAGCAATTGCCCGGGTGAGTGGAATCTCCTTCGGACAAACCTGAACACAGTTTTGTGCGTTCCCACAGCTCGCAATTCCATCGGAGTCGGAAATTGCTTCTAGACGCTCATCCTTATTCATGGAACCCGTCGGGTGTGAGTTGAACAAGCGAACTTGGCCGATTGCAGCTGGCCCGATGAAGTTCGACTTCACAGTCACCTGGGGGCAAGCTTCAAGACAAGATCCGCACGACATACACCGAGCAAAGTCATAAGCAAGTTCTTGCTCCTTTTGACTCATTCGTGGGCCAGGACCGAGGTCGTATGTTCCATCAATTGGAATCCAGGCTTGGATCTTCTTGAGGTTCTCGAACATCTTTGAGCGGTCCACGACCAAGTCGCGAACAACGGGGAACTTACTCATCGGTGCCAGGTACAACTTACGCTTGGTACCATTGGTGCCACCGGTTGCTACCTTGTCAACCAAGGATGAACATGCTTGACGGACACGCCCATTGACGCGAACCGTGCAGCTGCCGCAGACCTCTTCCAAGCACGCATGGTCCCAAGCTACGGGTGCGACTTTTTGCCCCTTACTGTTCACTGGGTTCAGCTGAATTTCCATCAACACACTGATGACATTCATTCTTAGCTTGTATGGCACAAGAAAGACTTCTTCATATGGAGCTGATGTGGCATCCGCCTGGCGTAATACTGTTACTTCTATAACATCATCCACTGTGGACATTTTTAACTCCTTATGCTCCTGCCGGCTTGGTGCTGCCGGATGTATAGACGCGTGCACGTGGCTTTACCTGTGAAAGGTCTACCGCTTCGTAGCCAATCTTCGGGTCACGAGGATTGCTTGGGTCGAACGTGGCGACCGTCGTTTTCTGGAAGCGTTCGTCATCACGATTGGGAAACTCGGGTTTGTAGTGTGCACCACGGCTTTCGTCACGGTGTAGGGCACCCTTCGTAACAATACGTGCAAGTGTGAGCATGTTCCCAAGCTGGCGTGTAAATGGCACCGTTTGGTTGGACCATCCAGAAGAATCGCTTACTGATACCTTTGCATAGCTGTCTTGAAGACCATCGATGATGCCCAATGTCTGCTCAAGTTTTCCGTTATCACGGACTACCGTCACGTTTTCTGTCATTACCGTGCCAAGCTCACGCCAAATCTGGAATGGGTTCTCACCGCCATCCATGACTCGAAGCGCTTCATACTCTTTCGTTCGGAATGCCAACGCGCTAGCGAACGCTGGGTTAGATTTGTCGCTTCGAACTTCTTGACCATCCGCATATTTGCAAACTGCAGGGCCAGTAATTGCACCGCTCGTAAGAGTTGAGAGCAGTGAGTTTGCACCTAAACGGTTTGCGCCATGGTACTGATAGTCACACTCGCCAACGGCAAACAAACCTGGGATATTGGTCATATGGTAAGGGACATTCTCAGGATCTAGACCATTGTTTACCCAGATACCGCCCATGGAGTAGTGAACTGCTGGGAAGATACGCATCGGGACATCACGAGGGTCATCGCCAACAAACTTCTCGTAGATCTCGAGGACTCCGCGAAGCTTGAGGTCTAGCTGACGGCGGTCGATGTGCGTGACATCGAGGTAAACCTGATTTTCACCAAAGACGCCCATTCTCTGGTTCACACAGAGGTCAAAGATCTCGCGAGTCGCGATGTCACGTGGGACAAGGTTTCCATACTTCGGATACTTCTCTTCGAGGAAGTAGAACCGCTCGTTTTCTGGGATGTCCTGCCCTTGACGCTTGTCATTAGCATTCTTTGGAACCCAAACACGACCACCTTCACCGCGGACGGATTCAGAAATCAGGCGAAGTTTGTCATCTCCGGGCACCGCTGTTGGGTGCACCTGCACAAACTCACCGTTTGCGTAGTGTGCGCCTTGCTTGAAGACAGCGCCTGCTGCAGTACCTGTGTTGATGGTCGAGTTGGTCGATTTACCAAAGATGATGCCCGGGCCACCGGTTGCAAGAACAACTGCATCTGCTGCGAACGACTCAATTTGCATTGAATGCAAATCCTGCGCAACGATTCCGAGGCAGCGACCGTCTTGAGCATCGCCTTCACGAACGATTCCTAGAAATTCCCAGAATTCGAACTTCCGAATTTTGCCAGCCACTTCCCAGCGACGCACTTGTTCGTCCAATGCGTATAAAAGCTGCTGTCCTGTTGTAGCACCAGCATATGCGGTGCGGTGGTGCAGGGTTCCACCAAAGCGGCGGAAGTCGAGCAAGCCTTCGGGGGTACGGTTGAACATCACGCCCATACGGTCGAGGAGGTTTATAATGCCTGGTGCAGCATCACACATCGTCTTAACGAGTGTTTGGTTTGCGAGGAAGTCACCACCGTAGCAGGTGTCATCAAGGTGAATCGCTGGGGAATCGCCTTCGCCTTTAGTATTGACTGCGCCGTTAATTCCGCCCTGTGCACAGACTGAGTGGGAGCGTTTGACTGGGACGAGTGAGAATAGATCGACTGTCCCGCCCGCTTCTGCAATCTTTACTGCAGTCATCAGGCCTGCAAGTCCACCACCAACGATAGCTGCATGTGTCTTTGTAGGAGCTGCCATGATTAGTCTTGATCTCCCTTTGGCTGGCCTGGTTGAGGCACTGCCGGTTGCGCCGGCTCTTCCATCCGGCCGTTCTGGTTAACCAGCATCCGTACAAAGTCTTCACGTACTTTGTACTTTTCGGCATCGACCTTACCCTTCGAGGCAAAGTTTACTGCGATGATAATTCCGAGGAGTGCCAAACCGCCTCCAAGCATCCAGCCGATTGCTGCGGATGCTTTCTGCGCTCCAGCGCCAATGGCGAGGCCCCAGCGGATTGAGAAATTGAAGAGGCCGTTGCCGAGGTGAAGACACGCGGATGTAATACCTACGATGTAGAAGAGCAGGTATGGGACATTCGCGAATCGCCACGCCATCGCCCGGTAGCTGATGCTCTGGAAGCCAAGTTCATGGCTACCGACGCCACCAATGGCCTCGTAGTAATACTTGAGTGCGGTTGTGTCATAGACGTGGAAGGCAAGGTAGACAATCGCAATGACACCGGTCCAGCGCTGCATCACGTAAAGCCAGTTGCGCTCGTAACCGTAGTGCGCAACGTTGCCACCAGGCCCGGGCATCTCGGCGACGATCATCAACCCATAAATTGCATGGAAGAGGATTGGGAGGAAGATGACTCCCGCTTCCAAAAGGAGGATAAACGGAGCATATCCGATGGCTCGTACTGCAGTGTCAAATTCAACTGCTCCACGCAAGCTGTATGCATTTGCAGTCAGATGAAAGATGAGAAACAGTCCAATAGGTAGCACACCAGTTAAGCTATGAAGCTTGTGCAGCAGGTAGGTATCCTTGAACAGGCGCTTGCTTCCAGGCTGTCCCTTAGAGATTTCGCTTGTAGCCATCTACTCTCCTTACTGTCAGGCCGCGGAACTAAGAGCGACCAGACACAACGCAACTATAATACGAAAAACCACATCCGTAAGTAAATAGCAATTTTCGAATATTGGTTATAAGTTGCGATTATGGATGTTCACTTAATGGATGTAAAGGACTGTGCAATTCTGTGTGGACTTCGCCGTTTCGGGAGTATCTCACAGGTTGCAGGTCACATTGGGGTTTCACAACCTGCGATTAGTCAACGAATTACAGCGTTAGAGAGTCGCCTTGGATTTAGAATCCTAGACAGAGGGCCGGGTAGAACTGGCCAACAGTTAAATGTGCATGGGATTGTGCTTGAGGATGCCGCCCGTAGAATACTCGGCATTTTGGACGAGTTACCAAGTGCTCTATACGGAGCATCGTCTGAGATGATTGGTCGGCTCCATGTATCTACCGTTTATTCACTAGGTCTCCATAGTCTGGCGGAGCCGATACGACGATTTTTGAATGAAGCTCCCACGGTCGAGTTTGATATCGAATACATGAGGACAGACCGTGTCTATGAAAGTGTCCTGTCCGGAGAGTCCGATGTCGGAATCGTTGCCTGCCCTAAGGATGTGAAGGGGATTCGAGTTCTTGAGTGGGTAAACGAGCCTTTAGTCTTGGTGATGTCGCCGACTTTTGGATTGGCTTGATGAAGATCATTTGGATCAACATCATCTTGTCTGGCGATAACGCCGTGGTGATTGCCT
>JAURHZ010000107.1 GCA_030833025.1 Armatimonadota bacterium | reverse complement strand
TCTGCCAATATGTAAAGTGGTCGACGGCACTTGATCCCTACTGCGGGAAAAATGGCGTTCGTGGCTATTGCCCTCCCGGGACCTTTGAAGGCGCACGTAACACCCTCTACCACAACGAGGGAAATGGGACATTCAAAGATGTCAGCAAGTCTATGGGCATCCTTGACTGCGCTGTCGGGAAGTCGTTTGGTATTGCCCTCGCAGACTATAACGGTGATAACTGGATAGACATTGCGGTTAGTAATGACACTTGGGCAAACTTCCTGTTCATCAATGAAGGTGGCAAAAAGTTTGTCGAGCGCGGGGTCGAAACCGGCATCGCCTTTGCTGAAAATGGCCGAGCGAAAGCCGGCATGGGTATCGATGTCGCCGACTACAAAAATGATGGCAACTTCAGCATGGTCATTGGAAACTTTGCTGAGGAAGGCCTGTCGCTTTTTGACCCGATGGAGGGTGGGACGGGGATGTTTGAGAACAACGCCCAATCCCGTGGTCTGGTCAGCGCAAGCCTCCTAAATGTCACATTTGCGACGTTCTTTTTCGACTATGACCTTGATGGCTGGCAGGACCTTTATGCGACGAATGGCCACGTGGATGACATCGTCAGCACCTACCAAAGCAATCTTACATTCAAGCAGACTCCTCTCCTCTTCCATAATGAGAAGGGCAAGAAGTTCAACGATGTCAGCAAAGCGGCCGGGATGAGCTATCAGATCGTAGGTCGCGGCGCGGCGTATGGTGATATCGATTCTGATGGCGACCTGGACATCGGTGTTGTGGATAACAACGGCAAGTTTTTGCTCCTCCGCAACGATGGCGGCAACAATAACAGCTGGATCAAGCTCCGGCTGGTTGGTGAAAAGACAAACCGCAATGCCATCGGGGCTAGGGTTATCGTCAAGGCGGGCGGGATACAACAGCAGCAATACGTCCGTAGTGGTGGAAGCTTCCTCTCTGAGAGCGAGCGAACGCTGACGTTTGGTTTGGGCGGAACTACAAAGGTAGACTCCATTGAGGTAATTTGGCCAGGGGGAACATCTCAGGTGTTACCCGGCACGGATGCCAGGGCGACCTACCTGATTACCGAAGGAAAAGGTTTGGAAAAAAGATGAAAGAAAAAATCAACAAACTACCGCTGCCAGTCGTAATCATTGCAGCAATCGCACTCCTTGGACTCGCCGGATGGGCCATTTCATCCCGTATTCAATCGGACAATGGAAGCTACACGGCTAATATGGACCGTAATCGTTACATGGCTGAGATGAAGAAGCAGATGGGTGGCGGCCAAGGCGGCGGATCCCAATACAGTGCATCTGGAAACATGGAATCCCGTGGCGGCGGTGGCCGTGCTGGTGGCGGCCAGATGATGAATCAAATGCGTGGCGGCGGTGGCTATGGCCAAATGCAGGGTCGCGGACCTGGTGGAATGCCTGGCGGCGGAATGCCTCCAGGGGGCATGCCTGGCGGACCAATGGGTCGCTAAGCTTACGGCAATCTCATTCGAACTACAAAACTCCCTCCGTGGTAATCAACATGGAGGGAGTTTTTGTGTTTTAAGCGATTACTTTTCGCACAACATCACCATAGGCATCTGTGAGGCGATAATCACGCCCACTGTGCCGATACGTCAGGCGGGTGTGGTCAAGCCCCATCAAGTGCAGAATCGTAGCGTGGAAATCATGGACATGAACACCATCCGTTTCGACGCGCATCCCGTATTCATCTGTTGAACCGTACGTCGTACCAGGCTTCGCACCACCGCCCGCCAGCCAGCTTGAAAATGCCCAGCTGTGATGCTCACGCCCACGTGCATCTGCCGTGTTGTTGAACGGCGTCCGCCCAAACTCAGTAGTCCACACCACAAGGGTGTCATCTAGCATCCCGCGTGACTTGAGATCATTCAGCAAACCAGCTATTGGCTTGTCGACATTCCGCGCGAGACGCTCATGGTCCATCATGTCGCCGTGTGAGTCCCAGTTGCCACTAGAACCCGTGTCAATCAGCTCAACAAACCGCACGCCACGCTCGACCAACCGTCGGGCAGCGAGACACTGCCAGCCGAATCCGGATGTACTTCCCCTCTTGAGGCCATAGAGCGCATGGGTGGCATCGGATTCTTTTGTAAAGTCAAAGACATCCGGGACTGCCATTTGCATCCCAAATGCGGTTTCAAACGACTGAATCCTTGCGGCTAGCTGCGGATCCGATGCGCGCTCGGCAGCGTGACGCTGGTTGATACGCGCCAAGGCGTTGAGCGCGATACGTTGGTCATCGCGGTTGACCGCGGGCTTGATATCCGCGATGGGAATAGGTCCAGGAACAATCCGCGTGCCTTGATGCGCTCCTGGCAAGAAGTCGCTCGCATACACTTGAGAGCCAGCATAGGTCTGCGCAGGAGCAATCGTCACAAAGGATGGCAGATTGCGGTTTTCGCTCCCAAGCCCGTAACTAACCCAAGCCCCGAGACTTGGCCGCGCGAAGGCGAACGACCCCGTGTGCATCCCAAGTGTGGCGTTGTAGTGATTAGAATGGTCAGTGTGCATCGAGCGAATAAGGGCGATGTCATCGGCGCATCCAGCGACATTTGGAAATAGCGAGCTCACTTCCATCCCGGATTGGCCATAGCGCTTAAAGTCCCATTGAGGGCGTTTGAGAAAAATGCGCTCGTAGCCCGGCCGATTCTTAATCTCAGGGTGGTCAAGCTTTACCTCACGGCCGACATCGTTGAACAGCTTAGGCTTGTGGTCGAACGTGTCTACATGAGACACACCGCCAGTCATAAACAGAAAAATGACGCGCTTCGCCTTTGGCTTGAAGTGCGGCCTTTTCGGCGCGAGAGGGTTGTCTGCGGCATAAGCATCTGACTGAAGGAGCTCGGAAACGAGCCCAGGAAAGAGCATCGTCCCAAGAATGGATGATCGCAGCATCCCACGCCGATTGAGGCTTCTAATCAACATAGAGGATCTCATTTGAGACGAGCATCGCTTTGACGTAAGCATTCCAAGCCCGAGGCGTGGTGCCAGATTTGCCATCGTAGAGCTGATATTCCAACAAGTAAAAGTCAGCCCGTTCTGACGCCGATGGAAGCCTTCCAAACAGCGTTCGATACAACGCATTCATCCACTTGTCGATATCCCCAGTTCCAGCAGCTGTTCGCTTTGCCAATGCATCCCCAATGGTTTGCACAAACGGACTGTTCATCAGCCACAGTGCCTGCGTTGGGACCGTTGTATTGTCTCGGACCGCGGTGGATGCATTTGGATCAGGGCCATCAAACAAGGCAAAAAATGGAGTTCTTCGGTTCCGCTTTTGCATCACGTAAATACTGCGTTTATTGGTTTCGTAGTCATCCGCGAATGGGGTGTGCTGCGTAAATGCCCAGGATGACTCAGCAGGAAACGGGTGGGCTGTTCCTGGAGCCGCGTCTAGCATCCCTGAAACGGACAAGTAGGTGTCACGTAGCTCTTCTGCCGTCAACCTCCGCCGAGGAAATGCAGCAAGCGCCACGGCGCGTTCACCACTTCCACTTTTGCGTTGATAGGCATCGGATGTCATCAGCAGTTTGTGAAGCCGCTTCGTGTCCCAGCCATTTTCCATAAATGTAATTGCCAGCCAGTCGAGCAGTGCCCGGTTCGTTGGCGGCGTGCCGCGTAGGCCAAAGTCATTCGGAGTGGCCACGATTCCGGCTCCAAAGTGCCCTTGCCAGATGCGATTTACCCACACACGCGCCGTGAGTGGATTTTGTCGGTCGGTTATCCATTGTGCGAGCTCAAGCCGCCCGCTCCCTGAACCGACTTTTTGACTGGGGAGACCTAAAAAGGATGGAACGCCTCGCGGAACCAATGCGCCAGGCACCGCCGGGTCTCCTTTTAGTTGAACATTGGCATCCGCTCCGGTGCCCTCTGTGCACGCAAAGGCGATGTCAAGATTTCGCTGGTCACGGAGCTGTGCGATACGGGTCTCGATGCCACGCGTGCGCGATGAAGCATCTTTGACGGATGCAAGCAATGACACTCCCGCCGGGATTTTGTAAACCTTCCAGGAGACGCCATCCCCGCCGGGATGTGCATCCGCAACGTTGCCGGATAGCGCATACGTTCCACTGGCTGGCGGGGTCCAAGCGACGCCTACTGGACCATTTTGGCCGGGATGGGCAAAGACACTGCGCGGTGGAAGGGCTGTCCAGACATCCACTTGCGCTGTGGAAACATTTCCAAAAACACTTGGAGTATCCCCGCTTCGCCAGCCACGGAGGGCTGGCTTGCCATCGATAGCAGTAACGCGCTCACCAAGTGCCCTCAAGCCGCCATTTAGATCAAGGAATGTCCAAGCTCCAACCCAAGGCGTTTCGCCGGGTAGCGTATCTAGGATGTCCGCAAGTCTCCAGGTGTCAGACTTACCGGTATCCGTTCGCCGGATCTCGAGCTCCAAGCGGGTTGTGTCTGCCCCATGATTGCCATTTGGATGGACTTCGAAAAGCAGAACATCCCCAGGATTGAGCGTGACTTCCAGCGGTTTGGCATCTGGTGTGGAAATGCCTACCGAGCCAGCATCCGGGACCCGACCTCCCCCCACGATAATGCTTTGCTCTGGGAGCTTTTGTGCTAACTGGGTGGTTACCTGCCGTTCGAGTTGTTGCAGCTCGTTTTCCCGGGCGGCCTGCTCTGTAGCGGATGACAGCGGGACCAAAAACTTTGGCTTCTGAAATGGCTCACAGCCAGGGTACGAAAGGCGTGTGCTTTGGAAAATGCCGTAAAGAGCGTAATAGTCGCGTTGCGGGATGGGATCAAATTTATGGTCGTGGCAGCGTGCGCAGGCTAGGGACAGGCCAAGGGTTGCCTTGCTTGTGGTATCGATGACATCCTCGTAGGTGAGGTGCATATCGGCATCGATGTCGTGGCCAAAGCGTCGAGCGCCGGCTAGAAATCCCGTTGCGATGCGTGCATCCCGTGCTTCATCCCCTTTGAGCTGCTCTGCGAGTAAGTCACCGGCCAGCTGGTGTTGGATGAAAGTCGTATACGGGATGTTGCGATTAAAGGCATTGATTACCCAGTTCCGGTATTTCCACATATGCGGGAGTGGATGGTCAGAGTTTTCACCGGCGGTGTCTGCGTAGTGCACGATGTCGAGCCAGAGGCGTCCCCACTTTTCACCGTAGTGGGGGCTGGCGAGGAGGCGGTCGATGACACGCTCCCACGCACCGGGGCGTTTGTCAGTGAGAAAGGCATCCACTTCCGCGGGCGTTGGTGGCAGGCCGGTGAGGTCGTAGGTTGCGCGGCGGATGAGGGTGCGGCGGTCGGCCTTTCCGGATGCGTTGGCGTTCGTCGTTACGAGGCGTTGGTTGATAAACGCATCGATGGGATTGCGAGACGGACTTTTGCCGACATTTGGTACGGGATGGCGCTTCGGAGGCAGGAAGGCCCAATGCATCTTGCTGTCTGACTTGCTCGCGTTAGTCACATTACTCTTTGGCCATGGAGCGCCGCTGTCTAGCCACTTAATGATGTCGGCTTGGATGCTCTGGTTAAGCGGACCGGATGGTGGCATTTGGATGGCACCACTTGGCGTTAGCACAGCTTTGATGCGTTTGATGTCGGCTGACTTCGGCTCGATATCAAGGCGAAGACCACCTTTTTGTTGGGATGCTCCATGACAAGAAACGCATTCCCGGATCAGGACTGGTCGGATTTTCGTCTCGAAGAAGCTTGTATCAGGGCGTGTTGCAGTGGTCTGTGGCGCGGCGGCGGTCGCCATCAAAAGAATCGCTGGTAAAAGTCCCGCAACAAGCGGATGGAAATTACGCACAGTTTTTACCTCTGGGACGACCTTGTCCGGAACGGTGCTTACGGGCTGATTCGAGTTTACCGCAGCGCATTCATTTCGTTGATGGTTTCCACTCCCTTAGGTAAATGGTCCGATGAACGCAATATGAAAAGGGCTACTCAAGGGTTTGAATCACCTGATAGCATGGGTATTATTATCTAGTAGGTCAAATGTTGTGATTGCTTCACAAAAGCGGTGGTGCTTTCGGGCTAGTCAGCATCCGACTTTCGCCACGGCCCCATTTTCGAGTCGCCATTCGACCTAGTTGGACGCTGTGCTGGAGGTTGTACTGGCGACCCGGTTTTGGTGCATCTGCACAAGCCGAATTACACGAAAAGGAATCAACGATGATTAACATAGCGGTTATCGCATGCGCGACACTCTTACAGGGAACTAGCAGCGTAGAAAGTAACACGTTTTCCGCAGAAAAACTCTTCACTTTGGCGAACTATAATCTGCCTGCCACCGCCATCCAGTTGAATTCAGGCGAAGTTACTGTTCATGGTAAGGCGCAAATCAATCTGGTTCGCCCAGACGGTTACAGGGTGTGCTTCGTCGATACAACTGCTCCTGGCAAAATATTCAATGCCACCTTTACATTCGAAAAGGGCTACAGTGAAGGATACGTGGGATACGTAAACCAGTCCGTGCCCGTAACCGTGACAGGGAAGTTCATCACTGCAAAAAATGGTTACCTTGAGTTTGTAGGCACAAACCTCAAGTGGGATCGCAACACATTTGACGCAGATGAGCTCTTCACTTTGGCAAATTCTAATTTGGCCGATACCGCCACGCAGTTGAATTCAGGCGAAGTAACCGTTCATGGTAAGGCGCAAATCTATTTGGTTCGCCCTGATGGTTACAGGGTGTATTTTGTCGACACAACTGCTCCTGCTGCTCCTGGCAGAGTATTCACTACCATCTTCACTTTCGACAAGGGCTACAGCGACGGTTACGTGGGATACCTGAACCAGTCCATGCCCGTAACCGTAAAAGGTAAGTTCGTTACTGCCAAGAATGGCTACCTTGAGTTTGTAGGCACGAGCCTCAAGCAATAGTGATTGGCCCAAATCATAAAGGAGGGACTTAGATAAGCCCCTCCTTTTATTTACGAAACTAGTGGAACCTGTGTGGGGAAGCACATCCAGAGTTCTTATGGCGCAATACTTTGTGCACTTGCTTCTCACTGCGTTCACTTGATTCAACGTTCGTATGAGTGACCAAGCTGCCAATCCCAAAGCTCTTACGGTAGCACTCACTTCTACTCTTGCTATGTCGCCGTATGGCAACCTCCCAAGCTAGCCGCTGCCCCTACCAAGGGCCCTTCTCCTCCCAAAACGGTTGATTTCTAGTGTCTCGTTTTGATAACCCTAACATAATTAGGTGGTCTCCCACTCCCGGCGCAAAATGCTGTACATCGGTGTGTCGATAAAGCGGCCATCCTTCTGTACGCAGTCGCGAATCGTGCCTTCGTAGATCATTCCAGACTTTTGCATCACGCGGCCGCTCGACGGGTTCTCAGCAAAGTGATGGGCAAAAATACGGTTCAGCCCACGCTCGGCAAATCCCCACTCAATGATGGCTTTCGTGGCTTCCGTTGCGTAGCCATTTCCCCAGTAGGCATGCCCAATCCAATAGCCGATTTCTGCGCGCAGGTGGATGCGCTTTTCAATTAGGGTGATGGCTCCGACCAGCTCGCCGGTGATCATCAACGTGATGGCAAAGGTGGTGTGGTTACGTTCCTCTTCGGCAGAGTGCCCGGCAATCCAGCCTGCTGCACCATCGGTGGGGTATGGATGCGGAACCGCAAGCGTCGTCTTCGCCACTTGGTAATCGGAGACTAGATCCGTAACATCATCGGCATCTTTCAATGTAAAACGACGAAGCATCAATCGTTCGGTTATCAGGTTCCTAGCCA
>JAURHZ010000106.1 GCA_030833025.1 Armatimonadota bacterium | reverse complement strand
TAACGTAAATCGTGGTGACTTTCAGCTGGCGGTGCAGCTTAATCAAGTCTGCACGCGTTTGCACACGCAGCTTTGCATCGAGGTTGGACAGAGGCGCATCCATAAGGAAGACCTGTGGTTCGCGGACAATCGCACGTCCAGGTGCGACACGCTGTCGTTGTCCACCCGAGAGCGCCTTTGGCTTACGGTCAAGTAGCTGGTCAATGCCTAGCGTCTTGGCCGTCTCGCGGATTCGCTTGTCAATATCTGCCTTGATTGCCTGAGTCTCACCCCAGTTCATCAGTTGCTTGTAAAACGGTGGCAACATGCGTAGGCGAAGACCGAACGCCATATTGTCATAAACCGTCATGTGAGGATAGAGCGCATAGTTCTGAAAAACCATGGCGATGTTTCGGTCACGTGGAGCAACATCGTTGACAACCCTGTCACCGATCAATATCTCACCGCTCGTGGACTCTTCAAGTCCGGCGACCATTCGCATGGATGTCGTCTTGCCACATCCCGATGGTCCAACAAGGACGAGGAATTCTCCATCACGAATCTCGAGGTTCATATCCTTAACGGCATGAACTTCCTTTTTCGTTTGCTGGTCAGTGAAGACCTTGTTCAGATTTCGCAGTGTTACAGAAGCCATCTTTGGCAATATCCTTCCCGCTAAAAAGACGGTGGTTAACCTCGAAGTATAGGTTTCGCTTGCATCATCGTCAAGCGGAATGTAATTCTATGCTCCAGTTTGCCCCGATTCGACGACGAAACGGTACGTTCCGCTGCCAATATTTACGACAACGGCCGTCGCTAGGCGCTTGATAACGCGGATATCTGGATGCCCGGTCAGACTCCTGCCTGATTCAGTAATCAATGCACCCGGTCCCGCTGGAATGTAGACATCGGCAGAAACGGAGGCAGGAATCTTTACCTCGAGGCTTAGACGCCGCCCCGCTCGCTCCCAGCGCGATCCAACCACACCGCGCCGACTATGCCACTGTCCTGCAGCATTCGTGATGGCCGTGTTTGTCTGAGGCCTCACGACAACTCGGGAACCGGCAAAGCTATCATCAGGTACCTGAATGCCGACCAACCAGCGCATCATCCAACCTGCGACACTTCCAAACATCGGGTGATTGTTGCTGAATGTGTCATCACTCTCTTTCCAGGTTTCCCAAAGAGATGTCGCGCCGTTTGCCAGCATATGCCCCCAACCAGGGTAGGTTCGCTGCGTCGCAATCTGAACGGCAAGGTCAGACCTTCCATGGCGCGAAAGGGCCTCGAGAAGCCACATCGTCCCGAAAATACCAGCATTCACATGGCCATCCGCAGACTGAATGGCTCGTACGAGACCCGGCATCGCTTCCTTCGTCGACAACACACCGTGAAAGAGTGCTCCTGCGTAGCATGCCTGGGAATCAACTCCAAACTTGCCCGATGCTGAGAAAAATCGCTTTCGTATCGCATCCCGAATCCGCTTTGCTTCCGTCTCGTAGCGAAGTTTGGCATCCAGCCTACCAAGTCCCCCAGCAATCCGTGCAAGCAATGTCGCGTTCTGTAGAAGAGCGAATGACCCCGTTACAGCAGTGCTGCGTGGCACCAGCGTCTCATGGTCACCAAGCCCGTTGTCCAAAATGCCATCGGATGAGCTGGCATCTAACAATCGCCACCACGCAATCAGTGCTGGCCACGCTCGCTGCGCGGTCTCAACATCCCCGTGATGACGCAGCAAACCATCCACCAACAGCGGTACGGCTGTTCCCCAGTCGACCGGACCGCTCTTATCGCCTAGCCCACTATCTGCAATGCCAACGAAAGGCGCCGTCTCGGTAAAACCACCGTTGCCACGCTGAGCGTCAAGGTAATCCAGTACCGTCTTGCGGTAAAACCGCTCGACATCGAAGAGGTGCCATGCAGTCTCAGCGGTGCACAAAATATCTCCGCCGTAACCAAACTTCTCACGGTGCGGACAGTCGCTTTGTACAGACACCATGTTCGACTGAAACGTACTTCTGGTGACATCGAACAAGCTCGTCAACATCGGGTCCGAGCAGCCAAATGTTGCGGTTTCCGGCACCAGCGATGTCAACCTCGTTGATGTCCATTCACCAGGCTCAGGGGCGCGCGAGAGGCCACTTAGCTCAACATAGCGGTAGCCATGAAATGTAAACGATGGCGTCCAGCGGTCAACATTGCCAGAGAGAATCAGTTCATCTTCTTGTGATGCTGTGACTGGATAGAGGCTTCCGGGTGGATTCCGGCGGCGCTTTATCTGACCACAAACACCCGTCATCGGATTGACTTTGCCATCCGGGTACAACCGCTCCCCTGCAAGAGCCTTGACACTACTGCCAACGACTCCCTGCAAGGTGCCATTGATGCGACCTGCGTGGTTGATACCGAAATCAATCACAACCTTGCCCTGGGCATTGTGAATGACCTTCCCCGGCAGGTCAGTCAGACACCCGACTGCTTCGACAGCGGCAGGCTCCAGAGCGCCAATCTTGCCACGATAGACATCCACAGCTTGCGATGTACTTGCAGGACTTGCCAAGCGTTCCTCAAGCCTTGCATCCCGTCGCTCGCCTAGATACACCGAGTTACGCAATGATGGCCCATCCCAGCACTGCCATCGACTATCCGTGACTTCGACTTGAACGCGGCCATCTGTATATTCAATCTCTAGCTGAGCGGCTGCCATCGGGGAACCTGTTTGCAAATGCTCACGCAAATTGATTGCTCCCCAGAGCTTGAGGGGAAATGGGTTCCAAAATCCATTACCAGCGTGAATCGTTAGCCACTGATTGCCACTGACCAATAGCTTAGTGACATCCAGTGACTCAAACTGGACACGCTTCTCAAATTGCGTCCAACCTGGCGACAGAAGCCCATCCGAGGCACGCTTGCCCCCGACATAAAACTCGCCATAGCCAAGCGCAACGGCATACCAGGTCGCTCGACGAACTTTCCCAGCGACCCGAATCTGCTTGCCAAACACAGGACTCGGCACGCCGGCAAACTGCTCATTTTCACTACGGTCACGATCACTTGAGCGTGTGATCCATTCCGCCTTCCAGTCGCGCCTCTCAAGCAAGGATGTCCTAAAGCTATGATCATCAGACCACTGCGTCGCCACGCCATCGATTACCGCACGAACACGCCACGTGACATCCTGACGACTTTCTAGATTCCGAGTCAGCGTCGTGAAAACACCAGATTGGTTAGAGTTGCTTCGCTCAATCCAAGTGCCCTTGGATGTCTTGACCTCAAGCTCATAACCGGGCTCCAGGAGATTTCGTCCTTTGATGCCATCAAGTGACCAACGCAGCTCCGGATTTGCCCGGGATACGCTAACCCCGGATGCACGGCCATCAACCCGCAGGCTGTGTGGCCTAAAATTCATCACGTCCCGATTATCCATAAACCCTGCTTACACAAATCTCAACACGCTTCCTGCATTTGGATGATGTTTGCCAACATCGACGGCCTGTCGCAGCACCAAAGAATGTGCTTTCCATCCTAGAATAGAGCTATGCGCACCTATATCGACCGTACTCTGCACCAAGGAATCGCGTGCTGGCCCGGAGACACCGCATTCGACCATCAGGAAAATGCTTGGGAAACCGTACGCGTCGGTTCCGTTTCCATGAGTTTGCATACCGGGACACATATCGATGCTCCTCGACACCTCATTGCAAAGAGTGCGGGAGTTGAAACGATTTCAGATGACATCCTGTGTGGACAAACGGACATTGTGGATGCTCGTGGACACGCAGAACTATCAGCTGATCTGTTTGTACATGTAACGTCGCCGCGGGTCCTCATCCGAACCGATGCCTGGTTGGACAGCACGGTTTTTCCGATGACTTTTCCGTTGCTGACCGAGGATGCTTCACAGCTGCTCGCAGAACGTGGTGTGGTTCTTCTTGGGTTAGATTTGCCATCTGTGGATGCCGTTGACTCAAAGGATCTGCCTAACCATCACATCCTTATGGGGGCCGGTATCACGCTCTGCGAAGGGTTGGATTTTTCGTCTTCAAATGTAGCGGCTGGAAATGCGAATGTGATGATAGTTCCGTTTGCCATCATGGGCGCGGACGCCGCCCCGGCACGCGCTTGGCTTGAGGACATATCCCAGCAATTTGCATAGCCTTTGCCGCGTTTCACGGCTACAATCGGACATTACTTCGACACAGCGAGGATGCTCTATGTCCAGTTCCGTAAC
Source organism: Armatimonadota bacterium (assembly GCA_030833025.1). Taxonomy (GTDB): domain Bacteria; phylum Armatimonadota; class Armatimonadia; order Armatimonadales; family Armatimonadaceae; genus CAIRTT01. The sequence goes on along the minus strand of JAURHZ010000106.1, from coordinate 3,577 downwards.
CCGACGTGCCCTGCTCTCCACGGCAGCCCTGTCGGTCACACTTCCTGCACTTGCCAAAGATGACCGTTACTCCCCCGGTGCTCCACCGGTTCGCTACCCGGATGCCTCCATCATCACTCTTGACCCAGCATTTGCAAAAGTCAAAGTTGGCAATGTTGCGGTAAAGCGTCTCCATACCGGGATGCTCTGGGCCGAAGGTATCGCGTGGAATGGCGTCGGCAAGTACGTCGTATGGTCCGACATCCCGAACAATGTTCACCTCCGGATGCTCGATGAGGACTACCACGTCAGCACCATCCATTCGCCAAGCAATTACACCAATGGCAACACCTTTGACTACCAAGGACGCCAAATTAGCTGCGAACACCTAACTCGTCGTGTCACGCGCTACGAATATGATGGAACCATCACCGTACTCGCTGACAAGTTTAACGGGAAGAAGTTCAATGCTCCAAACGATGTAGTCGTACACCCGGATGGCGGTATCTGGTTCACCGATCCTGGCTACGGAACACAGGGCAACTATGAGGGTGAAAAGGCTCCTCATGAGCTGAAGGAAGCTGTCTACCGTATCGATGGCAAGACCGGCAAAGTCGAAAAGATGTTCGATGACATCACCAAGCCAAACGGCCTCTGCTTCTCACCGGACTATAAGAAGCTCTATGTTGCCGACACAGATGGCACCAAAGAAATCCGCGTCTATGATGTCGTAGATGGCCGCAAAACTGCCAACGGACGCGTCTTTGCGAGCATGAAGATGACGATGAAGGATGGCACTGAGGCAAGCGGCGTCGCCGATGGGCTTCGCTGTGACATCGAAGGCAATGTCTGGGGAGCCGGTGGCTGGGTTGGTGATGGCTACGATGGCGTCCACGTGTTCAGTCCACAGGGCAAGCGAATCGGACTGATTCAACTCCCTGAAATTGGTTCTAACCTCTGTTTCGGCGGTGTCAAGCGGAACAAGCTGTACATCACGGCAAGCCAGTCGGTCTACATGGTCTATGTCGAGACCAAGGGCGCACATATTTGTTGATCTGCTGTTGAACAGCGGGAGATTGTTGAGAGTGGGCGGAAAATCGCCCGGAGGAGTTTAAATGTCAAATCCGGCAAAGTCGGGAATTGGCTTCCCTACGTATGTGCCACAAAGCGCATTCGGGGCCAATGACCGTATTGTTTATGGCCATATTGGTGTAGGTGGGATGGGAAGCAGCCATATTGTGGCTGACAGCTGTGCGGCATTATGTGATGTCGATGCAAACCACCTCGCAAACGCTGCAAAGCGCGTGCAAGGTAAGCCGATGCTCACCGATGACTACCGTCGTGTCCTTGACCGCAAGGATATTGATGCTGTGACCATCGGAACTCCAGACCACTGGCACGCCATCATGGCAGTGCATGCATGTATGGCTGGCAAGGATGTCTACAGCGAAAAGCCTGTGTGTAAGACCATTGAGGAAGGTTTGGCGATGGTCAATGCTGCACGGCGCTACAAGCGCATCATGCAGATCGGTGCACAAGGTCGTAGCAACCCTAAGGTCGCAGCTGCTGCAAACTATCTTCGCAACGGCCAGGCAGGAACAATCAAGAAAGTCGTCATCTGGCATCCAGAGAACCTTTCAAGTGGATCTGGCTTTGAAGCACCATCCACCCCACCACCTCATATGAACTGGGACATGTGGCTTGGTCCAATCCCATATCGCCCATATACCGCAGAGACCTGCCACTTCCACTTCCGCTGGATGATGGATTCCGGCGCTGGCTTTATCCGCGACCGTGGCAACCATGCGATTAGCTGCGTGATGCTCCTTACCGGTCAGGATGCATGGTCATCCCCTGTTACCGTCAAGGCAACTGGTAAGACCAACCCAAATCGCATCTACGATGCCCCTCAGTCCCTCAATGTCACTTGGAAGTTCCGTAACCCAGAATGGACTCTGGAGTGGAATCAGCCAGGTGAGGCAAACGAGCGTCTCGAAGGCGAATGGGGAGCCACCTACTACGGCACCAAGGATGATTTGATTCTTACTGGTGGCGATGGCGGTGCAGACACAGAGCCAAAGGCGATCGACTACGTTCCACCAGCAGGCGGCTTCAAACATGAAGTCGAGCCTGATAAGGTCGATGTCACAGAAAAGCACCGTCGTAACTGGCGCAAATGTATCAAGACACGTGAACTTCCCGTGTCCGACATCGGCATTCAGTACAAGACGATTATCCTCCCAATCATCGCAAATATTGCCTACACGGTTGGCCGGGAGCTTACATTCGATCCAAAGACGAATCGCTTTATCAATGATGAAGAGGCTAACCGCTTCCTAAGCGATCCGTATCGTGAACCATGGAGCCTGAAAGGGTACTAGGAATGAACCGTACAACATTAATTTATGCTGATTATGGCAAGCTCGCTGACCAGATGTCCGGCTCTGATTCTGTGGCATCCAAAGCAGCAAAGCTTGAGCTCGAAGTTGCAGCGCATGCCGCAGCGGCACCTGGTCAAAATGCAGCGCGTGTACAGGCAGCGAAGGCACTTGTAGATGTTGCAAAGAGCAACCGCCCTCGTCTTGTTCGTGCACATGCGCTTCGCCTGATTGGATTTGTCGGAGGCAAGGCAGAAGCAGGAGCAATCGCAGGGCTAGCTAAACATCCGGAAATCGGTCAGGATGCCAAGATTGCTATCAAGCGTATCCAATCCGCTAAGTAATCCAGTTAGACCATAAAACATCAGCCCTTCACTCTTCTAAATTGGAGTGAAGGGCTGATTACATTTAAGTGCGTTTTCCGATGCACGGAATAACTACAGCAGCACCTAAGGTGAACCGCAGCTACGGTTTAGTGGGGGTTTCACCTGCACATACTTTTGGGAGGATGTCCTTACAGCGTTGTGCCCAGACATCTGCAAGGGACAGAACATTTGCCTTGTGAGCCTTGGCTTCTGTAGCGCCGACGGCTATGAGGAGAGTTCCCTTCAAGAGAATGTCGGCCCGCACCCTAGATACTGCGCGAACGGTAATATCAGATGCCTTAATGGGTTCTCCGATTGCAGTACGCAAACGCTCGTTGATGACATCTGCACGGGCGGGAGCCGTGAGACCAAACTCCGTCGTTCGCAGGACAATCAGCTGCTCACCCGCAGCGAGAACAACACCCTTGTCCTGTGCAAATGCCCCCAATGACATCAGGGAAACCAGAACCAACATAATCACTTTCAGCATCTAAAACCCTCCAGGCACAAGGACCATTACTCTATTGTCCCTGTACGTGTCCGTACAGCTCCGCTGTGCAGGTAGTACATTTACAATACACCAATTTGTTCCGGAGCAACCCTTTTGAATCCGGCAGATCATTGGATTGCGCAACAACTAACCCGTGTAACTTGTGAGGTTTAGAAAACCTCCGACAAGCAAACAGGTGTAAAACTATCCAAGCTGCAAATGAGCAACCAAGTCAGCCGCCACTTTGGCGTTCATACCTGGCACTTTTGCAATGTCGTTCACGGATGCAGACTTTAGCCGATCCAGACTACCGAAGAAACGCATCAGGGCTCTGCGACGCGTCGGACCGATACCTGGGATTTCAT
>JAURHZ010000105.1 GCA_030833025.1 Armatimonadota bacterium | reverse complement strand
GCGGAGGAGTTGGATTTCGAAAAACGTGTCCGCCCACTTTTACATAAACACTGTGTGCCTTGCCACAACGCAACCACAACCCTAGGTGGTCTCCGCCTTGATACCGCGGCTGGGGCGCTCAAAGCCGTCGTACCTGGTGATGCGGTTGCAAGCCCATTGGTAAACGCAATCCGGTACGAAGGTAAGCACAAAATGCCACCATCGGGCAAGCTTGCGTCTGGTGATATCGCTACTCTGACAGGTTGGGTGTCATCCGGAGCACACTGGCCAGAGTCCCTTGCATCTATTAATGCAACAACAACCCACTGGGCGTTTATCCCGCCAAAACGCTTTGCGGCACCGAAGGTCCCGGGAGTGGCTACAAGTATTGATGCTTTCCTCCGGGCACCCGTGCTGACCAAAGGCTTAAAACCTGCACCGCGTACCGATAAGCGCACGTTGATACGCCGCGCATACTTTGACATCACTGGGCTTCCGCCGGCCCCTAAGGACGTCGAAGCATTTGTCGCGGATAAGTCGCCAGATGCATTCAGTAAGGTAATCGATACGCTTTTGGCAAGTCCTGCATTTGGCGAGCGCTGGGGGAGGCACTGGCTAGATGTTGCCCGGTATGCGGATTCCAATGGCCTGGATGAAAACCTTGCGCACGGAAATGCCTTCCGGTACCGAGACTGGGTTGTAAAGGCCATTAATCAGGACCTCCCGTATGACCGCTTCGTCCAGTACCAAGTGGCGGGAGACCTGTTGCCTGCGACATCCGATGCAGAGCGTGCGGATATGCTCACAGCTACGGGATATCTGTCACTCGGCCCTAAGGTCCTCGCGGAGCAGGATAAGCCAAAGCTCGTGATGGACATCGTGGATGAGCAAATCGAGGTTGTCTCGAAATCCGTGATGGGCGTAACGATTGCCTGTGCTCGCTGCCATGACCATAAGTTTGATCCGATTTCGACGAAGGAATACTATGCGCTCGCTGGCATTTTCAAGTCCACAAAGACCATGGAGAACCTTGGGTTTGTCAGTGCATGGAACGAGCGCCAAGTCGATACTGGCGATACGAAGGTGTCGAGTGCGAAGTACGACACCGATGTGCTTGCGCCACTTCGTGCTAAGGCAGATAAGGCACGTGCTGCCGTTACACAAGCGCTTTCCGCAAGCGGCGGCGCATCCATCGCCGCCACGTCTTTCACGCGCGGGAATGTTGCCAAAGATGCGTACGGACCTGGCTCCATCAACTCTAATGGATCGCCCGCGCTCATCGAATACAAGATCAGTGTTCCTGTCGCAAGCGAATACAAGTTTGCTGCCGAATATGCAAGCAACGAAAACCGTGGAGTTGACATCCTTGTAAACGGCACGAAGCAGCTGTCCGATGTTGCTGGGAGTGACACTGGGGGCTTCCGGGATGACCGTAAGGCTTGGCAAGTGCTCGGAACAGTCAAGCTGAACGCAGGTGAAAATATTCTGCGTATCGTGCGCGGTGGGCCGATTCCGCATTTCTTTAGGTATCTCGTGTTGCCGGTGGGCAGCTCAGATGTAGCAGCGCTGCAAGCTACCGCTGAAAAGGCTGATAAAGAACTCGCGGATGCCAATGCAAAGAAGCCTGAACCTGTTTTTGTGATGGCCGTTGAAGATGCAAAGCCTGAGGATGTCAAGATTCACATTCGCGGTGATACGCAGACCCTTGGCGATCTTGCTCCCCGTGGATTCCCCGCGGCCTTATGTGGCGGGAACTTTACACCTGTTCCAGATCCTGAGAAGAGTGGCCGGCTTTCCCTTGCGATGTGGATGACTAAGTCATCGCACCCACTAACGAGTCGTGTGATGGTAGATCGTGTCTTCCGTCATTTGTTTGGGCTGGGCCTCGTAAGCACGCCTGATAACTGGGGTATCCGTGGTGAAAAGCCAGCTAATCCAAAATTGCTTGACACACTTGCTGTGACATTTGCAGTGGATGACAAATGGTCTGTAAAGCGGTTCATCAAGCGCCTGATGCTTACTGACACGTATGCACAAAGTAGTGTCGCATATTCCGTCAAACCGGGTGCATTCGAAGTGGTCAATGGTAAGAAGAAGCTCGTTGCTGACCCGATGATTGTTGACCCGGCGAATCAACTCCTTTGGCGTGCAAATCGCCGTCGCCTCGATGCTGAACCGCTGCGAGATGCCATGCTTGCCGTATCTGGGCAGCTGGACAAAACCATTGGTGGGACATTCCTCGGAACCAAGAACCGGGATTATGTCACCAATGACCAGTCAGGTAATGGCGCCCGCTACGATGCACCGCGCCGTAGTATTTACTTGCCTGTGATTCGTAATGCTGTTTACGACTATCTCCAAGCATTTGATTTTGGCGATCCATCGATGGTCAATGCCGCAAGGACACCGACCACGGTTGCTCCACAGGCGCTTTACGTGATGAATAGTCCAATGGTGCTTGATTTCAGCAAAAAGTTTGCCACCAAAATGCTCGCGCTTCCGGGTATATCTGATGCCGACCGAATGAATAGGGCGACGTACGAAGCTATCGGCCGTCCTCAAACGGATGCCGAAAAAGCAGTTGCAAACCGCTTCTTCATCGCCTACGACTTGGTTCTCGAAGATGTCGTCACGGATTCAGCTGAACGACGTCGCCGTATTTGGGATGCTTATTGTCAGGCACTACTTGCATCGAATAGTTTTGCGTACGTGGAATAGGGGACAAACATGTCAACATCGTGTAATCGTTTTGAAACCGTGACATCACGCCGTGACCTGCTCCACAAATCTGCAAGTGGCTTTGGGCTTTTGGCGCTCCAAGGACTGCTGCAGGCAAATGCTGTCGCGGCACCGCCCAAGAACATCAATCCGCTCGCACCAAAGGCGCCACACTTCAAGCCAAAAGCAAAGCGTGTCATTTTTGTCTTTATGCACGGTGGTCCTAGTCAGGTTGACACCTTCGACCATAAGCCACTTCTAGATCGAGATCACGGCAAGCCGTATTCAGGGCCGCGCCCGCGTGTAGTATTTGCACAAACTGGCAATCTCCTCAAGAGCCCTTGGGAGTTCAAGCGCTACGGCAAATCAGGCATTGAAGTCTCCGACCTTTTCCCAAATGTTGGCAAAATGGCCGATGACCTTTGTGTCATCAAGAGTATCCATGGCTCAAATGCAGCACATGGCGGAGCACTCCTCAAGCTGCATACGGGCTCGGATGTCTTTGTACGGCCATCGATGGGAAGCTGGCTGACTTACGGCCTTGGTACTGAAAACCAAAACCTCCCGGGTTTTATTACCATCTGTCCAACTCTTGGACATGGTGGCGTGCAAAACTGGTCCAGTGCATTCCTCCCTGCATATGCGCAAGGTACACCGATTGGCAATGCATCGATACGGGCAAAAAATGCAAAGATCAGTCATATCGACAACCCTGAGTTAAAGGGCAATCTTCAACGGATGCAGCTTGATCTCTTACAGGGGCTGAACAAAGAGCAACTTGCGCACTTTGGCCACGACCCTGATCTCGAAGGACGTATTGAGTCGTTTGAGCTTGCGTACCGGATGCAAACCGAGACGCCAAAATTGATGGACATTTCTGGCGAGTCGAAGGCGACTCTTGACATGTACGGGATTGGGAATGAGCCGACCGATAACTTCGGGCGCCAGTGCCTTTTGGCACGGCGGTTCTGCGAAGCTGGCGTTCGCTTTGTTCAAGTTACCCATTCTTACAAGTGGGATCAGCATGGCAATCTGAAAAATGACCATGAAAAGAATGCCCGTGAAGTTGACCTTCCGATCGCAGGGTTACTCGCTGACCTGAAGTCTAGAGGCTTGCTTGAGGACACGCTTGTGCTCTGGGGTGGTGAGTTCGGACGTACGCCTACCGCTCAGGGTGGGGATGGTCGTGACCATAACCCGCATGGCTACACGATGTGGCTTGCTGGTGGCGGTGTTAAGGGTGGCATCACGTACGGAAACACGGATGACTATGGCTGGTTTGCGCAGGAGGACAAGGTTCATCTTCATGACCTACATGCGACGATGTTGCATCTCCTTGGCATTGACCACACCCGTCTCGTGTATCGATATGGTGGGCGTGATTACCGCCTGACCGATGTACATGGTGATGTTGTTCAGAAGATAATTGCCTAATGAATCGTGAGAATGGACTGGTTCCGACACCGGCAAATGTAGAGGCAGCCCTTGGATTCCCGCCATTGCGCGTTATCCAAGTGGACTCCGTCGAAAGCTTAAAGGCCGCGCTTGCGCAGTCTGATGACCACCCGGTTGTTCCGTGGGGCGGAGGTGCTGGTCAGCTTTCCGGGATGCAATGCTCGGGCGCTCCAATCGTTATCGATTTGCGACCGTTCGCAGGTGTCATCGAACACGATATCGAGGATATGACGATCTCGGTGAAACCGGGTACACGTCTCATCGACTTGCAGGCTCATTTGTCGGAACACAACCAATACCTGCCTGTCGATCCTGCTTATCCTGTGGTTACCACTATCGGTGGTATGGTCGCCGCAGCCGCATCCGGGTACCTGACAAGCGGTTACGGGACGGTTCGTGACCTGCTAATCGGCCTCGAAGCCATCGATACATCTGGAAATCTCATCCATGGTGGTGGCCGGGTTGTCAAAAATGTAACTGGCTATGACTTACCGAAGCTCCTAACGGGGTCGAATGGGCAGTTAGCGATTCTGACGAAGCTGACTTTTCGTGTGATGCCCAAACCAGATGCCCGTGCAAGTGTGGTGGCAACGGGTAAAGCTGCTGGGATGATTGCTTGGATGATTGATTTACGTCCACCAATGGACCCCGTTTCAGCCGTCGTTGTTTGTCGTCCAAATGAAGCAGTTGATTACGGAACCATCACGTTTCATGGCGCGGCTGAGGCCGTTACGGCATCCGCGTTTAGTGCTGCATCCACCACGCGAACCGATATCTCAGCGCAAGCCTATGAAGGTGAATACCTACCAGATCCGATTGAAGGCAGCTTAGTGTTGCGGGTCCAGGCGTTGCCATCACTGATGTCGCCCATTGTCGACAAACTACGCGACACTGTTTTGGTGTCTGGGGGCACTATAACCGTGCTTCCGCTAACGGGTCGCATTGGGTTTTCATGGTCAGAGGTTCCCGATGATTCGGCAGAGGTGATTCGCAAAGTCGTTGAAAGCTCTATCGCTCTCGGTGCGAGCTGGTTTATTGACGAAGCGCCAATAGAATTGCGTACTGACGCTTGGTGTGGCCCTCGGTCGTCCGACAGCGTATTGAAGCTTAATGCAGGAGTTCGAGGGGCGTTTGATCGGGATGCCCGCTTGAATGCTGGCAGATTTGGTCCTCGGAGCTGAAATGAAATTTCCTTTTGGTCCCGCGCCAGCCTTAATGCTCGCGCTTTCACTTGCGAGTGGCATTTGGCTAGGAATGCAAAACCGCACGGTGAAGAAAGCGGACTTAGTCTTCTGGACATTTTCAACCACGCACTACGATGCGTATATGAAGGCACTCCCCAAATTTCAAAAGCAGCATCCAGACAAAGTCATCGATGTTCAACTCGTAAGTGGAACTGGGTTGCCACAGCGCTTACAGGCGGCTTTTCAAGCTGGTTTGACGGCTGACGTCCCCGATGTTTGTGAGATTGAAATCAGTAATGCCGGGACATTTTTCCGAGGACCCGTCGATCACGTTGGCTTTTGGGATATCACCGATACGCTAAAGTCTGAGGGCCTCGACAAACGTATCATTGGAGCACGCTTCACTCCGTATACGTATAAAGGTCGGATTTTTGGACTGCCACACGATGTGCATCCAGTGATGCTTGCCTACAACCGTGAAGCATTCACAAAGCTCGGCCTAAAGGTTGAAAACCTTACAACGTGGGAGAGTTTTATCGCGGCTGGCAAAAAGGTGAGAAAACCCGGCGCACGGTACATCACGGAGTTTTCGGACTCTGGCGTCGACCAGCTGATGACAATCCTCCTGCAAAAGGGTGGCGGGCTTTTTGATGCCAATGGAAATGTCACATTTGACAATGACATCGCAGTCGAAACGCTACTTTGGTATGTGCCACTGGTTGCTGACAAACAGGAATCGCAAATCGCATCGTCTCTGAGCTCATCCTTTGGGCAGGTAATGACGCAGGCACTCGAGGATGAATATTTCCTCACCGTCGTAACCCCGGACTGGCGCTCAAAGCAACATGAGACAAATGTTGGCAAGCTTTCAGGCAAAATGGGGCTTATGCCGCTCCCGACATTTCCAGGGAATCCCCGTAAGACAAGTACGTGGGGTGGGACGATGCTTGGTATTACCCGCAAGTGTGCTGATAAACAGCTCGCTTGGGACTTTGCTAAGTTTCTCTATCTGAACAAGGAAGATCTCGCAGAGCGTTATTCGGAAACGTACATCCTTCCTCCTGTCCCGGATGCATGGAATGAACCCGCATTTGATCAGGCATATGCCTTCTATGGGGGACAGCGTATTGGCCGCGACTACGCGACGCTGGCTCTCGATGTACCTCCGCAGTACACCAGTCCATTCCAAGATGTCGCGAAGGGCAAATTTGGCCAAGTGTTAATCGCTGGAGTGGGGCATTACACCAAGAGTGGACCTGATGGCCTTAGGGACTTCCTTAAGCGCGAGCTCAAGTCACGCGCTGATGAAGTCCGCAAACGTATCGCAAGGAACCCGTTTTAATGAAACCCAATGGAAGCTACCGCGTTGGCGGAGGCGCGGCCCCTTACATTTTCGTTGCGCCGTTCATTTTGCTATTCCTTGTTTTCAGCGTCTACCCAATTGTGCAGAGCCTTCGATTGGCCTTTTACGCCACAAGCGGTCCACAAGATTGGTCACCCGTTGGTCTGCGCAACTTCTCGTTTCTACTTCAAGACCCAGATTTTCACAAAGCGGTTACGAATACGCTGACATACACCGTGGCTACAGTACTCCTGCAGCTCCCACTGTCTCTAGGCGTCGCGCTATTGCTAAGCCAAAAGTGGCTAAAAGGGCAAAATCTGTTTCGTTTGATCTTCTTTTCGCCCCACCTACTTGGCCAGGTGTTTGTCGGAGTTCTCTTTGCTGTGTTGTTCCAACCTAAGTATGGATTGGTCAATCACGCCTACGCCGCAATGACGATGAACCCTGCTAACATCACCACAAAGTGGTTGGGAGATCCTGCCACAGTAATGCCGGCACTTGTGCTGACAAGCCTGTGGATGTACGTGGGCTTCAACATGATCTACTTCCTAGCAGCGCTTCAGGGCGTAGATCAGGAATTGCATGAGGCAGCACTAGTCGATGGAGCAGGCACACTGGCAAGGTTCCGTGCAGTGACATTGCCAGCCATATGGCCGGTATGTCAGTTTGTGCTTGTCACTTCCACCATGGGCTCCCTCCAACTCTTCGAGCTGCCATATCTTCTACTTGGAAACACCAGTGGGCCTGATAATGCAGGCCTTACGATTGTGATGTATCTCTATCAAAATGGCTTCTCAAGCGGTGATCTTGGGTATGCAAGCGCGGTTGGGTGGACGTTAGCGGTCGGGATGCTGGTGATTAGCCTAGCACAGCTGAGACTCTCCGGAGGGATGGGCAAGGAATGAAAGTCTTACGCATCGCAGCGATTCTTGTACTGCTGCTTGGAAGCATCCTCGCGCTTGTTCCGATGGTCTGGCTTATCCTTGCCACCTTCCGGCCAAATGATCGGGTCTTCTCGGAGGTGTTCACCGTAACCACGCCAACTCTCGAGAATTACGCTGACCTTTTTACGACCGTACCGTTTTTTCAGTTCCTTGCGAACTCAACATTTCTTGCCTGCACCGCG
>JAURHZ010000104.1 GCA_030833025.1 Armatimonadota bacterium | reverse complement strand
GTCGTGAGCGGCACTACCAAATGATTTGCCAAATCCAGGTTTGATGACAGTTGTGCCTACAAGCCCCATTGCTGTGAGTCCAAGAATGTCTCTTCGAGATACGGATTTTTCCAATGTCTTTTCCTTTTGAAATGTGATTAGCTGCGACGCTACCATTTGCATTATTTTGGGGATGGCTTTGCTATCCATCTATCGTAACAATTGTTGTTCTAAGGGTGATGCTTAATTGTTGGTGGACCTTTGTATGTACGGCGTTGCACAGAAAACCAAAGTGTCGTAAGGATTACAAGGGTTGCAATCAATACAGTAAGTGCCCATTGGTTTGGTGGCTGAACTCCGATGTAAAGGATGAACCCAAGCAGTCCCGACACCATCAGCGACAGAAGTTTGAACGGGAAAACTCCGATACTCCATTTGCCGGGCGATGGCCAAAGCTTAGTGCCCAGTGCACGTCCTCCAAGTATCACGGGTATCGCGTATGTCAAAAACAAGAAGATAACCGTACACGAGACAACAACTGCGTATACAGAGACCCCTTTGATGTTTGTTAGCGTTGCAAGGGCCATGAATACGGAGGTAATCACCGCAGTCGCCCAAATCGCCGCTTCTGGAGCCTTTGTCTTAGGATTGACGGCGGCTAGCAATTTACTGAGTGGCAATCCGCCATCACGTGCAAATGCAAACGTCATCCTACTAGTGCTGGTTACGGTAGCCATCCCACAGAGCATTTGGCACAAAAATATCGAAGCCAGCACTGGGTATCGGATGAAGTCTGGTAGCCGCTTTTCCAGAACCCAGAAGAAAACGTTCCACCCTTGCCGTGCCGCTTCCTGCATGTCAGGAATAGCGAGAATAACTGCAGAGAGTACTACCCATCCGGCAAGAAAAGCCCATAAAACGCTCTTGACGATTGCACGTGGCACTGTCGCGGTTGCGTTTTTCGTTTCTTCACTTGTGTGTGCAGACCCGTCATACCCAGTGATGGTGTATATAGGGAGCAGTAAACCAAGAACAAATGCCCATTGGGGATTAACTTGTGGCCAAACATCACCACCAGCACTTCCAGTCTGATTAGAAAATTGCCAAAGACGCTCTAACTGTAAAGGACCTGATAGGGCAAGGAGTGCAATGCTTGTGATGATGGTTGTTGCAAGAAGTAGGTAACCAGTCATGTCGGTCAGTTTGCTCGTGATTCGGATGCCTCTGGCGTTAATGGCTGCCTGTGCAAATGTCATCATGGTAACGGCTGCAATTGGTATAAACGGTGAATCAGGGATTTGAATCGATTTTCCAAACGCTCCAATGAAGAAATTCCAAGCGCCTGCATTAATCGATGCCAGGGCAGTGACGAGTCCGATCACATTCAACCAGGCAGTAAGCCACCCAATGAAGCGATTACCCAGGATAGTTGCCCAGTGGTAAAGACCTCCCGCTGTTGGAAAGGATGATGAAATCTGAGCAATCCCAATCGCGAACATGGCAGATATCAGACAACCCAGCGGCCATCCAATGCCGATCCCAGCGCCGCCGACGCCACTAGTTACTTGCGCGACAGAATTAATGCCACCTGTGAGAATACTAATAATACTGAACGACACTGCAAAGTTGGAAAACTGAGAGAGTCTGCGATCAAGCTGTTGCTCATATCCAAGCTCGGCTAGTACGCTTTCTTCGCTGGCATCCTGTAGGTCTTCTGCGCGGTTGACATCATGCATGCACGCATAATACACGGCAACTCTAACAGGTACGAACCACTCGTTGTCACACCGGGCTTATTCTGGCGATGTAATATGTAGGAGTACCGGATGGAGAGAGGTTGAGGCTAAAGAAATGTCAGATAACAAGGCGGTTGGGAAAGACAGTGGCCGCCACGTTGTGGCACAGAACCGGCGGGCGCGGCATGAATATCACATTGATGATGTTTTGACTGCAGGTATCGTTCTTGTCGGTACAGAGGTCAAATCCTTGCGTGCTGGCAAAGCAACGATGGTCGATTCCTATGCAAAGGTCGAAAATGGCGAGATGTGGCTGCATAACATGCATATTTCTCCTCACCTTGAAGGTAATCGTGCTAATGTGGCACCCATTCGTAGCCGAAAGCTGTTGTTGAAGCGGGCACAGATTGATCGTTTGCAGGGATTGACTCAGCAAAAAGGTCTTGCCTTGGTACCGTTATCGATCGTTTTTGAACGCGGGTTTGCAAAGCTTGAACTAGCGGTTGCCCGCGGCAAAAAGCTTTACGACAAGCGAGAATCCATCAAAGAACGTGATCGAGACCGTGAGGCACGCCGAGAAGTATTCGGTCGGGGCTAATCATCTCGTAAACGGGAGCGCGAGCGCAATTAAATCTTCGACTCGTTACAATTGCGAATATCAGTTGTTCCTTAATAAATCTAAAAAGCGCCCATGTCGTTGCGACACGGGCGCTTTTCGTTTTTCACCTGCCGTTAAGGTTTTTCTGGAGTTACCGTTACACCTTTGACTGATTTATTAGCGTCGATTTCCTTCTTGATCCTACCCTGTGATGCAGGAGCCATCTGCTTAATGGTGTCATCACGCAGCTTGCCAGCTTCAACATTGTCTCGAATGATGCGAGGCGTCAGGAAAACGAGAAGCTCGGTCTTGCTCTTTGTTTGTACATTAGACTTGAACAGATTACCGAGAACCGGAATATCACCAAGTACGGGTAACTTGTTCGTTGTAGTCGAAATGCTGTTCTTGATGATTCCACCAATAACGACTGTCTCGCCATCCTTGACGGAAACCGTTGTCTGCGCTTCACGTTGATTGACAACAGGCGCATTGAACTCTGTATAGCGAACAAAGTCATTTGCGGTCTGTGTCACATCCATCGTGACGTAGCCATTCTGAGTAATACGCGGTGTTACCGTAAGGATGATTCCGACATCGAGGAACGCGTAGTTAAACGTCAGGTTTCCATTAATGTTTGTCTGTTGTGACAGAACATAGGGAAGTGACTGGCTGATGTTAATCTCTGCGGTTGAGTTGTTCGATGTAAAGATGCGCGGTTTGCTGAGAACTTCAAAATTCGCATCTGTCTGGACTGCCTGCAAGAAAGCACCATACTGTGTTCCGGTCAGTGTGTATCGCATACCTTGCGGTTGCGTTGTACGTGCGGCATCACCAAACGATGACGATCCGGTTCCCTTTGTTGTACTGTCTCCAAGAACTGACTTCTGATTGAAATTCCATTCAACACCAAGCTTCGCAGTCGCATCGAGGCTTGCTTCAACGATAAGTGTTTCAATCATGACCTGCTGTGGAATTTTGTCCAACTGGTCAACAATGCTCTGCAACAAAGCCTTGTTGGCAGGGGATGTCACGATAATGACACTGTTTGTGTTGACATCGGGAATGGCCGTAACTTGTCCCTGTAGGTTACGCGTAGCCACAACGCGGCCATTTTCATCAACAGTGGTTTGCACGCCCGAAGCAGATGCTCCGTTTCGGTTGCCACCTTGTCCAAAGTTTTGGCCGCCACCGCCACCGAACAGGCCGAACAATCCGCCCTGTTGGACAGAAACGTTGGTCGCAAGCTCACCCGCTTCGGCATCCGGATCGGCCATGGTGAGCGCCATAGCATCCGCATTTGGTCCAGAGCGACCTCCGCCACCTGCACCACCTGTTGCGCCACCGCCTGCAGTGCCAGTTCTTCCTTGCGCACCCGTTGTTCTCGCATTCGTTGTCCCACCCGTGGTTCGTCCACCAAAGCTCTGGTTAATCAGATTGGCAATCGCATCCGCGCGGGCATTGTCCAACGACACGACAAAGGTGCTGTTGGAGACTGTAATTTCCTTGTCGAGTTCCTTGATGACGCGTTCTACAATCATCAAGTTTTCCGTGGTCGTCGTTACAACTACCGAGTTTGTTCTCGTTTCTGCAACGACACTGCCGCCTTGGAGTCTGGCGTTGTTCCCACCACCGAAGCCACCAAATCCACCTCCAAAGCCCCCAAAACCACCGCCGCCACCGGTGTTACCCGAAGTCTGGCCACCACGACCACGGACGGCATTGCTCTGGAGTACGTTCTGGATAACGGACACCAAGTCTGTAGCTGTTGCGAACTCGAGACGGAACACACGGCTGGACTGTGGCTGATCGGTCTGACGATCAATTTCATCAATGAGCTTAGCTACCTGCTCTTGTTCTTTCGCCGGTGCGTTGATGATTACTGAGTTTGAATAGTCATCTGCGGATGCACGGACAACCGTGTTTCCACCACCGCGTCCGAAGCCCCCGAATCCACCCATGCCACCAAAACCGGTGTTACCGCCACCGCCACGTCCAAATTGGAATGGATTGAAACCACCTCCGCCTCCGCCAAACCCACCAAAGCCACCACGCTGCGGATCTGGTGCAGCAGTAATAGGATCAGGTTCTGCACTCGGACCGCGCCCGGGTGCTGCAGGTGCAGCTCCACCTGGGATGGTGATAGTCGTTCCTGGCGCCGGGTTTCCACCCATACCGCCTAGCATCGACATAATGCCACCGAGCGGGTCCTGACCAGAATTCTGGAAGACCTCATTGACAATACGTGCCACCTGAGTCGCATTGGAATACTTCAGCTGGTAAGTCTTGATCTGAGCGGTCGATCCACCTATCTTTGAGAGATCAAAGCCACCCATACCGCCGGATGCACCGGCATCTGACCCAGGTGCGCCACCAAAGCCAGAAAACCCACCAAAGCCACCGCGTGTGTTTCCGCCACGATTTTGCTGAGGCTTAGCCTTTACGACCAAGAAGTTACCATCCTTCTTGATCTCAAAATTCCGTAGTCCAAGAGCGGAATTCAGCATCGCAAATGCGTCCTTCAGCGTTTGTGGTTTTGGGCTCTGGAGCGAAAGTCCACCGGTTAAAGCAGGATCCTTCAGGATCGCAACGCCACTGGCATCCGAGAAGACCTTAAGAACTGCATCAACACTTGCATTGCGGAAATCAAGCTTTACCGTGGTCTTGGCATTTAACTTGAAGTTCTCCCATGGCTGCTTAGTTGCACCCATGTCGGCAAAGTAGTCAACCTGTGCATTTGCGATGGTAGGAACGAAAACACCTAACGCAACAAGCGATGCTAAACGGCTAATGTGCTTCATATTCACTGATTTCCTTGATTGCGATTTCGTCGTCGCTGGTTGTTATTCGCATTTCCTAAATCGGTAGCTGGGGCAGGGGTTTGGTTAACCGCCGGATTGCTTGAGGTTACAGACGGTGCTGGAGCTGGATTTGTTCGGATTGGCTCAGGTTCGACCACCGTTGGGTCTATAAACCTCAGCTTTTCACGCTTTCCATCCTGTGACTCAATCGTTACATCCGAATCACCAATCGCTCGGACAATGTGACCATCGAAGGACTGCCCCAATCTCAATGATGCCAAATCTCCCGAGGCGCTCTCTACCGTCGCGAGTCGCTGTCCGTTGACGACTGAAATACCAGTCAGGCGCCAGCCACCACTGCCAAAGCCTTCACTATTTTCCGAGCCTCTGGATGTTGTTGTTCTTGAAACGAGAGGCCGAAACAAATCTCGCCCATTTGGCGTAACACTCGCAAATTTCAGCTCGTAGTCTTCCGGCAATATTCCAGGAATACCAACTGTCTGTCTTAGTACTGGCTTCTTGAGCGCTGCTTTCTTTACAACGGCTGGTGGTTCCGTGTAGAGGTAGACTGCAGCACCAATAATAGCCGCGACGCCGATGTAGATAACTGGCCGGCTTACTTTAAGTTTCATTTTTTGCCGGACTCCTTGGTAGCTGATGGGGTCGGTTTCTTGCTCTCATTATCAGGTGCCTGATACCCAACAAGGAGTACATTTCCGGTAACCATTGATACGCCGGCTGAGTCCAGTGGAGACAGCTGAATCGAACGCACAACAAAACGTGACTTAGGTGTGTCCAAGCTCCGAATTGCTGCCACTACCGCTTGCGATGACCCCGTCATCTGTAAGCCAAAAGCACGCTCATCAACGATACCCAGCTTTGATGTCCGTTGTGGGCGCACCGATGTCAGCTCAACTTGGTATTGCTTTGCGGTCAGCAGGGCAACGCGCATCAACTCGGATGTCACCGAATCGGCATCCCCAGCTAGCAATCGAAGTTTATTCACCTTTTCTGCGGTATCTCTGGATGTTTCGAGACGCTTGATATCGTCCTCGATGCTATCGAGCAAAATTGTTCGACTGCGGGCAAGGCCTTTAGCTGAGCGTGCAGGTACAAATGCCGCATAGGCTACTGTCAGGAACATCGTAGCGATGCTGATGCCCATCACCACATTAGGCGTCTTAAGCGTCATGCCATTTGTCATGATTTGTCAGAACCCTTCGATGATCCGGCCGACTTCTTCGTTTTTTGCGGCTTAGGGAGAGGAACATTTGCAACGGCTGTTACGTTCATCGTAAAGTTCACCACTTCTGTCTGCTCAATCTTTGCCAGCGAAGCATTAACCAGCTGGACATCACGGAAGCGGTCAGATGCGCCGAGCACATTTACAAACTGCGTGACCGCTTCGTTTGTCATTGCCGTCCCACGAATCTGAATGGGGCGACCACGATCCATATTGACACCGGTCAGCCAAATGTTGGCAGGAGCGGCCACTATGATGGAACCAAGCGCATCTGAAAGTCGCTGGCCAGGCTCAAACGCTGGGTCCAACAGATTCGTAAAGTCAGTTTGCTTTTTGCTTTCGAGCTCTGCGATCTTGCGGTTACTTCTCGCTTTTGCGACACGCTTAGCCCACTTAGCCTCGCCTTGAATAACCACCTGTTCCTCATCAAATCGCTGAGTGAGAACCACTGCAAGCAACAACACTGCGGCGATTAGGAAGTAAATCGAAAGGCGATTGTTTTTCTTCGAAATCCCAGCAAGCTCAGCGGCTTGTTCCTGCCGCGAAATGAGGTCATGGCCAGTGACATCCGCTAGCGATGAAAGCAAATCGGCAGATAGTACCTGAGCCCCGTTGAACACAACATTTGATGTTGCAAAGACTTGTGCCGTTGATTGCCCATCTGCAAGTAATGTCCGCTTTGCTTCAATCTCAGCTGACTCTGCATGTAGGACAGAGCGGGACAACACCGTCTCACCACCGGAAACAAGGTCAAAAGTGGTTTGACTTCCATTCCCGTCGACCACAAGGCCATCAGTGATGCCGAGTGATGCAAGCGCAGCCGCAGCAGAAACTGCCATCGGGACGAAATGAACTTGCTTGATGCCCCTCGTGGCAAGCTGCTCCCGAATTTCGATCAAGTCTGTTGTACGAACTGCTGCAACAACGGTGAGGATGCCATCCGCTGTGACATCAGATGTTTGATGTGCGCAAAATGCCGCATCCGCTTCCTCGATAGGAAACAGCGACTTCCACTGAACAAACACGAGCTGTCGAAGGTCATCACCACTTACTTTAGGTAGGCGGACAGTCTTGATAAATGTACGCTCACGCCCTATCCCAACGAGTGCTGACTTTCCAGCTGTGATGATGCTAACCGATGCGAAGTCGGCACCCACAGATTTTTGTCCGGAAGACAGCTCCATCGCAGCCACTTGACTGGGGGACCAGGAGAAAACAATATCGGGCTTTAGTTGGCGCTTCATGGAGTCTGTCCTAACACTTGCGTGGTAACCGTTGGCTCTGACGTCCATTGCCACCACTCTGGCGCGGAATATGACGCAGGGAATCGCTCAAGGTTCACTATCTGTGGGGTTCCGTTCGTGATACGGACGGTTGCTTCGATGGCAACAGACTGTTGACCTGCTGTGCCAAGGGCGCGGATGATAAATGTATCACTACCGACCGTAAAATAATCTGCAATTTGCGAGAGTACACCATTG
>JAURHZ010000103.1 GCA_030833025.1 Armatimonadota bacterium | reverse complement strand
TTCCCAGAACCACAGGCATTGATTCAAGAGATGACTGGTACCCTTCCAGGTCTTGATGCCGATGCTGATGGCAAGCTTCGCAAGATGTCCAAGTCCTATGGCAACTGTATCTACATGACGGATTCAGAGGATGATGTTGCCGCCCGCCTCAAAGGTGCCTTCACGACCCCGACGAAAATGCGCAAGACAGATCCTGGCATTCCGGAAGGATGCTCAGTTTGTCTTTTACGAAAGCTCTACGATGCTGATAACTACACAACCCAGTGGGATGAATGCCGTTCTGGTGAGCGTGGTTGCGTACAGTCAAAGCGTGAGACCACTGACATTGTCAATGCGATGCTTGAGCCAATCCGCGAGCGTCGTAAGCTTTATTCAAGTGACCCGGCGGAGCTCGACCGCCTCCTAAAAGATGGCGCTGACCGCGCATCGGCAATGGCAGAAGCAACCATGCAAATCGTCCGTGAAACGATGAAGTTCATTTAGACAATGGAGTTTGGAATGAAGAAACTAATCCTCGCTACTGTTTTTGGCCTGGCTCTCGTATCAACAAGCCATGCCCAGTCCTCAACGCTTGCTGGAATCTCTTTTAAGCACAGTACCAGCCCAAAGTTGACAGCGAAGCTTCTCCCACCTGACAAGGATAAACAAGGGAAGCCAATTATCGCTGGCTACCAAAAGCACTCCATCACTTTTGCTGGTGGAAGCGGCGCAAATGTAACATCCACGCTCTACACTCCAGGAAACCAACCGGATGGTAAGCGACACGCATCGGTGATTCTTGTGCATGGTCTCGGCGGAAACAAAGATCAGCTGGCGATGCTGGCGGTGATGCTGGCGCAAAAGGGCTACGTGGCTCTTTGTATCGATGCAGCAGGCCACGGTGACCGGCCCAAAATTGGCGGTGCGCAGGAAAATGCTCTTGGGGTAACACCGTTCCGCACCGTGATTGCGCAAACCGTTCAGGACCTCCGCTGCGCAGTAGATGTCCTTTCAATCCGCAAAGACATTGACACAGGGCGCATTGGCTACGTCGGAGCATCCCTAGGAGGAATCATCGGTTCACGCTTCCTCGCCGATGAACCCCGTGTGGCATGCGCAACTATCCTTGCGGCTGGTGGAAACCTTGGGCAGCTCCTTGCGACATCACAGATTGAAGGCGCTAAGAAGCTACGTGCAGGCAAGAAGATTGACCCTGTTGCCATTCAGAAAGAGCTCAACGATGTCGATCCAGCAAAGCACATCGGCCGTGCAAAAGCCCGTCCAATGCTCTACCTCCACGGTGACAAAGATGATGTCGTACCAGTGGTAAATAACGATGCTCTCTTCAAGGCGACTAAGCAGCCTAAGGAGCGCATTCTGATGCCGGGTGGCCACGTGCCAAATCCATTTGAACTCATCTCAAAGACAGTTGCCTTCTTTGACAAGAATCTAAATGGAGCGGTGGCAAAGTGATAGAGCAAGTTCGCTTAGGTTCAACTGACCTTCAAGTCTCAAAGCTCTCATTTGGAGCAGCGCCACTTGGCGGTGCCTATGGCGACTTCACGCAAAAGGATGCCGACACCGCAGTACGAACGGCTCTGGATTACGGAATCACAACGTTTGACACCAGCCCCTACTACGGTAAAGGCAGGAGTGAAGAAGTCCTAGGTCAGTCGCTCAAAGGCATCTCTAGGGAATCATTCACCGTCATCACAAAGTGTGGTCGCTACGATCACACATCATTTGACTTCTCCGCAGACCGCGTTCGGCGTAGTGTGGATGAAAGCCTGTCTCGCCTTAAGCTGGACCACATTGACTTGTTGCTCTGTCATGACATCGAGTTCGATGACCCAGAAACGGTTATTTTTGAGACGCTTCCTGCGCTTCGGGATGTCGTAAAGGCTGGGAAAGTGCGTGCGCTTGGCGTCAGCGGACTTCCTCTAGGCATTTTCCGTACGGTTTTGGACGAAACGCATCTTGATGCCATTCTGTCCTACTCCCACGCCTGTCTGAATGACGACAGTCTTTCGGAAATGATGCCTTACTTCAACGACAAAAAGGTCGGTGTTGTGGCTGCATCCCCGCTTAGTATGGGCTTACTCACCCACGCCGGGCCACCAGACTGGCATCCGGCAAACGCTGAGCTACGATCTGCTGTTTCCCGCGCCATCCATTATTGTGAAGAACGCAACCTTGATCTGTCGGACATTGCCATTTCATGGAGCTATCGTCTCCAAGGACCGGCATCCCTCCTTGTTGGAATGAACAACCCGGAGACTGTCCATGCGAACGTAAAGGCTGTACAGCGCGAATATGACCCCGATACGCTGCATAAGGTCAGGAGCTTCTTCGATGATGTCCAGCGCTTGAGCTGGCCAAGTGGTCGCTGGGGAGACCCAGAACCTGCGAGACTTCCTTAGTGATTGGGGCTGGAAACAGCCCCATTTTGCTTTGTAAGCCCATCGGCCCACCGTAGTGCATCTAGTGCCAAAACCGCACCGATTACCGCCGGAACATATAGGCCCTTGAAGAGGCATACCGATGCCCAGAAGGCGCACGTGAGGAACAAGGTCGCAATAAAGCCTCCAGCAACGGGCTTGCGAAATGCGTGCGTCCAGACCACGCTTGCAAGTGTTCCAGTCATCACCCATCCACCAAAGTTCTGCAGCGGCACATCGTAATAAAAACTGCCAAACTCATACTTCCAAAACCCAAGCTTCACGGCAGCGGGGTCAAGCAACAAATCGATCGCCATCAGGTAGAAACCGCACATCAGAAAAAACAGTGGATGTTTGCGTAGACTTGCAAGTCGTGCAGGGGCACCGATAACGAGCGGCACCCAGGCGAATGGAACGGTCCACGGGACCAGTCCAGCGACTCGGCCGCCTATCATGTCGCCGTAGACAAAACGTGAGTATGGGAAGCCTGTGAGGATACTGGTTGCTTCTATTCCAAGGGCGAATATAGAAAGCCCAAGAAGTGTAAAAACGATTCGCTTGTCGAGCCCTGCACGGAAGACGGCAATCAGAGTCGGTGCAGCAAACCCAAGAATCGCTATAGACGAAACCCAAGACATTTGTGGGGTAAGCGGTACCTTGCCTACAAAAAAACCCACGATGAGTAATATGACGGCCGTGATTTTGACGGACAGAGACACCTAGCTGGCCTGCGAAGTCTGGAACAGCGCGAGACATTCATCAATCCTCGCTGGGCGGCGACCAGTCTGCTCCTCGAAAATTGCTATGGCAGGTAACAATCGCGTCTGCCACTTTGTCGCGGCGCCCTGATTAATGGCGCTTAGTTGGTGCTCGATAAACGGATTACGCATCCGACGGAGTGTGAGGTTTGCATAAGCCGTCGCTTCATCGAGTGAGACAGGCGGCACGATTGTTGGAATAAGCTCATCAAACAACAACGCTTCAAGGTATGCACCAAGCTCAGTGTTTTCGAGCGATTCCCTTACCGTATGGATTCCAAATTTCACGGGGGCAATAGATGCCATCGCCGTATGTAAGCCATTCAGTAATCGGACTTTGCGGAGCTGATAGTTTTCGATCGTGGGCGCGATAACGATACCGTTGCCGGCTGCAGTAGCCAGACGATCGACCGATGGCCCTACCGGTCCCTTGAGGGCCCAGAATGTATGGGGTTCTACAATAGCGGCAAGCGGTTCCGTGGTCGATGGCGTACAAATCCTGTCGACCAGTGTGTCGGAAAATGCAACATGGTTTAGAAGCCACGCGACAAAGTTGGCATCCCGATGCATGCGCGCTGCGACATCCAACACCATTTCACGAAGTCGCACTCCGTTGTCCGCAATCAGCTCACAAGGAAGGACATTGAGTTCAGCGTCCGGGCAGGCCGAGTAGCGCGCAAACATCCAGCGTTCAAGCCGCGCCGGGAACGATGCAGGGACATCCAAGAGGTCATCGGCTGGGTATTCTGAGAGCTTGAATCCTGACTCACTGACATTGCTCGAGACGATGGTGATGGACGTATCAGATGCAGTTGCAAGTACATCGGCGAAATCACCGCTTGCCTTGAACGCGGTATCAACAACGGCAAGCGTGTGTTTGGTGTCGATGACGGCGCCATTCTCATCTAAGCCACGGATGTAAAGTGGTACGACACCATTTGCTGCTCGGAGAAGATCAACACGATCATCCCCGGCAGGTGTGCTCGAGACCAGCGTCATTTTGAACCCAGCGCGGCTGGCAAAGTCCATCAGAAAGCCACGCAAAAACACGCCTGTTCCGAAAACTAACATCCGTGGTGCCTGCATTAGTTGATCACTCCATCCTTGAAGATGGCAATCTCTCGGCAGCCGTTCTTTTCTGCACAGGTCTGTTCAAGACCCGATGCGATGCGAATCACCTTCTCGAGGAGCTCATCAGCGAGCGTTTCCATTGGAATGGCATCGTCTACGAGGCGGCCTGCATTGAAGTCAATCCAGCCCTTCTTACGGTTTGCAAGGTCACTGTTTGTCGCGATTTTCATTGTTGGTGCGCAGGTGCCAAATGGCGTTCCCCGTCCAGTTGTGAAGAGGACAATCTGTGCACCGGTGGCGGCAAGCGTCGTACAAGAAACGACATCGGCTCCCGGACCGTAGGCAAGTGCAATCCCACCACCGGCATCGACGGGAAGCGGCTGTCCATAGTCAAGCACATGGGTTACAGGGGCTTTTGCGCCACCTTTTTGGATGCATCCAAGGCTCTTCTCTTCAAGTGTTGTGATGCCACCCGCTTTGTTCCCAGGAGCTGGGTTCTCTGAGATAGGCTCGTTGTACTTACGGAAATAATCTTTGAAGCGATTGATCATGGCTTCTATTTCGCCAAATGTCTTCTCGTCTGCTGCGCGCTCCATCAGGAGCTTTTCTGCACCAAACATCTCTGGAACTTCGGTAAGGACACTTGTACCACCCCAGCCAGCGATGCGGTCTGAGAGTACACCAACGAGTGGATTTGCCGTCAGGCCACTAAAGCCATCCGAGCCACCACACTTCATCCCGAGGACGAGCTTGCTGATCGGTACTTCCGTACGGACATCATCCTTGACGGCATCTGCGAGCTCGTGGAGAAGGCGCATGCCTTCTGCCATTTCATCTTCGACTTCTTGTGCAGCAAATGAGCGGATTCGATTTGGGTCAGCATTACGGAATGCCGCGATTTGATCCTTGAGCTGATTGTTTTCACAACCTAGGCCCATGAGGAGAACAGCCGCACAGTTTGGGTGTGCTGCAAGGGCTGCGATCAGCTGACGTGTCTGTCCTAGGTCGCTACCGATTTGTGCACAGCCATATGGATGGGTGAATGCGTAGACGCCATCAACGTGGCCACCATTCGCTTTTGAGAGTACGGCATTGCCTTCACGTGCTACACGCTCAGCAATCTTGTTGATGCACCCGACGGTACATAGAATCCAGATTTCCTGACGGATACCTACACGGCCATCGGCGCGGACATAGCCCATAAAGGTTGGCACCGGGCCAGTGGCATCAGGCTGTGGTGTTGGACCACCAAATGCGTACGCCTCATTTGCGCCAAGTGCTGTACGGGCGTTGTGGGTATGCACCCATTCACCTTCTGCGATATCTTCGGTAGCAATCGCAAATGGCTGCCCATATTTGATGATTGGTGTTCCTGCCTTGATGGGGTGCAGAGCGACTTTATGACCACTCATCACGCTTGACAGCGTCGTGATGTCCTTTTCGAGTCCACCAAGATGCGTGCCTGCAGCTATCGCTGGCGAAAGCAGTACGGCAACATCATCCGCAGCATTAATTTGTAGCGCTCTGGCTTCCATTCTTCCCACTTCCATCCCTACCAATCCAACGCAAAACCACCTATGTAAACGACTCTTGCGATTAGTGCATATCTAGTCCACCGGAAATGTCAACGGAGCCTCCGGTGATGTAAGCAGCTTTGTCAGATGCCAGATAGATGACCAAATCAGCGACTTCCTGAGCGGTGCTCATCCTACCAAGGAGTAGCTTTGCTTTGAACGCTTCCGCTTCGGCATCCCCGGATACAGCACGTCGTGCAGCAAAGTTTGCTGCCATCATGTCGGTATCCACGGCTGCGGGGCAAACGCAGCAGACACGAACTTTCGGTGCAAGTGCAATCGCTGCTGACTTTGTCATATGGACCATTCCAGCCTTGGAGAGTCCGTAAATTGTTTGCGTCGGTCGACCGCTGCGTCCAGCTGCACTGGCAACGTTTACAACAACGCCACCGGTCTCGTTCTTTAGCATTTCGGCACCTGCTGCCTGAAGGGCAAAGAAAGCACCCTTCAGGTTGATATCCATGAGAAGGTCGTAGGTTTCTTCAGTGACATCAAGCATTGGTTCAAGGCGGAATATGCCAGCATTGTTGACCAGGACATCGATGCGGCCATACTTCTCGGCCACTGCCGCGATCGCAGCGCGAACACTGGCGACATTTCCCATGTCCATATGGATAAAGTCACAACCTGTGGATGCAGCAACTTCCTGCACGCGCTCAAGGTTGATGTCAGCAAGGACGACTGTATCGCCGTTGCTTGCCATCGTCGCTCCAAGAGCCTGTCCGATACCACCTGCACCACCAGTAACAATTACAACTCGTCCCATCAGATGTTCCTCACTGAACTATGCCCTTGCGCGGACATATAATTAGCAAACGGATTTCTAGCCGGGCTTACCGACATGCTTACTGTAAGCCGGCGACTTTCAACGTACTTGACCGGCATCGGTATAGGCTGCAACAGAGCGTAAAAACGCAATGGATGCCTGAATCAGCTGCCGGATTCGCGATGCATCACGGTAGAGCAGGTCTCCGATATCCGGAAGTGTTAGGAGCGCGGCGAAGTGGGATAAACCATCGGCATCGGATGTAACCGTTACCGTATCAGAAATCGCGGGTACCTGAACGCGCAGGGCGACAAGCCAAGCGTTCAGCTCAAGACCAACGACTGTGATGTAACCATTGCGGGCATCATCGACGAGGTCTAAGCCGCTTTCAAGATGCACTATCACTCGGGCAAGCGGTGGATGCTGAGGCGAGCGCACCTTAGCTTTGACCTGTTTCCTGTGCGACAGCATCGGTGTAACGTGCACGCAACTCGCGTACGAGCTGACCGATTTGCCCAACTTCCTCTGGCTGAAGGACGGGTGTCATTTCCTGCACCAGCTTGGTCAGGACTTCAATGGCGACACGTGCCTCCCGGAGGTTCTTTGCTGGCAAATGAGTCATCGGATCCGGTGCAAGCCCAAGTCGCACGACGGCAATCTGCTGCATCATCATCAGCTGCTCGCTAAGGACATGATAAACACTTGGAATCCCGACTTCGGGATCCAACATCGCCTCGGATGCAGGGCTCTCGGGAAGTTCATCGCGGGCCGGAGCTGCAGAAGGGACATCGGGGCTGGATGCGGGTGCCACTGGAGCAGGTGGAGCTGCCTTCTTGACACTTGGTGGCGTCCAGATTCCGCTTGGTCTGTCGCCCTGACTGGATGCCGGTGGTGCCGATCTTGGGGGTGTAAGTTTTACAGGCTCGCCGCTTCCACGGCGGTCCCGAAACGTAAATCCACCCGATTGTTCTTCATCAGACACGCTAGACACCACCTTTTGCAAATACGATTCGCTGACCGATTCTAACCCCGTAGTATTCCCAGTGCAATCCGCTTGTGTCACCTAAATGCTGGTACTAGAAACGGCTAAAATTCCAGCTGACAGCATTTCCGTTCTCGTAAGGCATCACCCCATGAAATGGCCGTGCATCATCGTCAAACACGAGAGGCAGAAAATATCTATCTCCCGGCCACAACGGTAGGTTTCCACTGACCAGCTCTTGTATTGGCTTCCAGAGGAGATCCCCCTCCGGGTTGCCCGGGAGAACGGTTCCGGTATATGCGTGGATG
>JAURHZ010000102.1 GCA_030833025.1 Armatimonadota bacterium | reverse complement strand
ACTTTAGATGTCCGTAGGCTTGGGTAGACCGTGATTGCATCGCTTACGCGAAGGCTTCCGCTGGAAACGGTTCCGCTAAAGCCCCGGTAGTCGAGGTTTGGGCGATTGACATATTGCACGGGAAAGCGGGTGAGCTCGCCGGTTGACTTTGTGATTTGTACCGTCTCAAGAAAAGGAAGCAGTGCAGGCCCGGTATACCAAGGGCTAGCATCGGATTTTGTAACAACATTGTCGCCCTTGAGTGCGCTGACGGGAAAGACCGCTGCACTGGAGATGCCGACCCGCTTCGCAAGCAGCTGTACATCGGCTTCGATTTCCCGAAAGCGTTGCTCACTCCAGTCGATGATATCCATTTTGTTGACTGCAACGGCAATATTGCGAATGCCGAGGAGTGAACAGATTGTTGCGTGACGTCGGGTTTGGATTTGCACACCATAGCGGGCATCGATTAGGAGAATGGCGATATCCGCATGGCTTGCTCCCGTGACCATGTTACGGGTGTATTGCTCGTGGCCAGGCGAGTCCACCAAAATGAACTTTCGTGCCGTGGTGGAGAAATAGCGATATGCGACATCGATGGTAATGCCCTGCTCACGCTCGGCTTGAAGACCATCGACGAGCATCGCCAGCTCTAGATCCCCTTCAGCATTCATCCCTTTCTGGTCACTGCGAAGCGCGGCGAGCTGGTCATCGTAGAGCTGAAGCGAGTCGTGGAGAAGTCTGCCAATCAGCGTTGACTTGCCATCATCCACAGAGCCACATGCAAGTACACGGAGGAGACTCTTATTCTTGTGATGTTCGAGGTAACCGAGAACGCCGAGGGTGTCCAGCTCGGACATGAGTGTTGGTTTCATTTAGAAGTACCCCTCGCGCTTTTTCTTTTCCATACCGGCTTGATCGACATCGATGACTCTTCCCTGCCGTTCGCTGGTGCGTGCCCGCAGCGTTTCCTCTACAACGGCTTCGAGGGTGGTTGCCGTTGAACGGACCGCCCCTGTCAATGGGTAGCATCCAAGCGTGCGGAAGCGCACCATTTCATGTTGGATTTTCTCACCTGGTAACAGCTCCATACGGTCATCGTTGACCATGATCAACACGCCATCACGCTCAACGACTGGCCGTTCGGCAGCGAAGTAAAGTGGCACCATCGGGATGTTTTCCTGAAGGATGTAGACCCAGATATCTAGCTCGGTCCAGTTAGACAGTGGAAAAACGCGGATGCTTTCACCATCGTTGATCGCACCGTTATAGATACTCCAGAGCTCTGGGCGCTGGTTCTTAGGGTCCCACCGATGATTACGATCACGGAACGAGTAAACGCGCTCCTTCGCCCGAGACTTTTCTTCATCACGGCGCGCCCCACCAAATGCCGCATCAAAACCGTACTTGGAAAGTGCCTGTTTGAGTCCAACGGTCTTCATGATGTCGGTGTGTTTTGAGCTTCCATGGATGAAAGGGTTGATCCCCATCGCTACGCCATCCGGGTTTCGGTGGATTAGCAAATCTAGGTCGTACTGTGCCGTGATCTGCTCACGGAAAGCGTACATTTCTTTGAATTTCCAGGTGGTGTCGACGTGGAGTAGTGGAAACGGGATACGGCCAGGGGCAAATGCTTTCTGGGCGAGATGGAGGAGGACACCACTATCTTTGCCGATGGAGTACAGCATGACTGGCTTTTTAAACTCAGCAGCCACCTCCCGCATGATGTGAATGGCTTCCGCCTCTAATTGTTGGATATGCGTACGCACGACAGACATTCCTTACTTCTCGTATCCTTGCCACTGAACTTCAGGGGCTGCTTTCAAACCAAAAAACCATTACCAGAACGATTGCTTGTCAGATTGCTTCTTGACTGCCAAACCAGTGCAGCTGATTCGACAATGCCGCGACTTCGCCAATCACAACGAGTGCCGGGCTGGTGATGCCATTTGCTTCGATCAAATCAGGGAGGTCATCAAGCATCCCACAGACAACCCGCTGGGATGAACGTGTTCCATCCTCGATAATCGCGACCGGCGTCGATGGGCTGCGCCCGTGTTCGATAAGTCTTTCACGATAAAGCGGGCTTGTTCCAAGCCCCATGTAGACCACCACGGTCTGCTGACTGGCGGCAAGGGACTGCCAATCTGGCTCACGACCATCCTTGCGGGTGTGACCTGTGACCAACTGAATCGTCTGAGCAAAATCACGGTGCGTCAACGGGATGCCAGCGTAGGCGGAGCAACCGGCGGCCGCGGTGATTCCTGGCACGACTTGGAAGCGAATCCCATGTGCGGCGAGGGCTTCACACTCTTCGCCACCTCGACCATAGATAAATGGATCCCCACCTTTGAGACGGCAGACGCGCTTTCCCTCTTTCGCAAGCTTCACAAGCAGGGTATTGATTTCATCCTGTGGCAAGGTGTGCTTCCCTGCGCTCTTCGCCACACTGATGCGCTCGGCATCCCGGCGCGCAAGTGCAAGGATTTCATCGGAGACAAGGCCATCGTGCACGATGACATCCGCTTTGTGCATGCACTGTAGCGCCTTGATTGTAAGCAGCTCAGGATCTCCCGGGCCCGCACCTACGATATAAACCTCACCGCTCGCATCCGTTCCCCCTTCGAGCAGAGTCGAAAAGAGCGTGTCTGCCTCGATACGATTCCCTGTCGCGAGCACCCCCGGAATAGGTCCCGTAAAGAACATCTCCCAAAACCGCCGGCGCTGGTCAAATGGCAACGCATTTTTAACACGCTGGCGCATTTCCTTGGCAAACTGACCCGCGATCGCCACCGATGCCGGTATCCACGCCTCTAGTTTTTCGCGTAGCTGGCGTGCAAGCACCGGGGCGTGGCCGCCGCTACTGATGCTGATGATAATCGGCGAGCGATCAATAATCGCCGGGAAGATAAAGCGGCTATGCGCAGGGTCATCCACGGCATTGACCAAAATACCCGCAGCCTCACACGCCTGAAATATGACGTCGTTAAGCGCCTCGTCATCGGTTGCCGCAATCACCAAACGCACGCCTTGGATATCCGCAACATTAAAGGCACGCGCAACAACATTGAGTCCAGCCTGCGGCAGTGTTGCAAATCCAGCATCCACCTCTTCGCCGATAACCGTGACGCGCGCGCCGGCCTCGAGTAGCAGTCGCGTTTTGCGCAGGCCAATTTCCCCCGCGCCGACCACGAGGACCGGTTGGTTTGTGACATCGATATAAACAGGGAGAAACTCCATGATCAGGCGTTGCCTTCAGCATTGACATGGAGACCACATTCACGGACAAGCCCACCGAAGCGGGTTTCCTCTTCGGTCATCCCGAGCTCGAGCGGCCGTGTGGAATGCGTATCACCAATACTTACATAGCCCTGCTCAAACAGGGGGTGGTATGGCAACCGATGCGCTTCTAGGTATTTGTGGACATCTTGCTTTGTCCAATCGGCAATGGGCTGCACTTTTACTCTAAACGTGTGCCTATCAACATCGATGAAAGGTGTATTGGTCCGCGTATTACTTTGCTCACGGCGTAGCCCCGTAAACCAAGTCCCAACACCAAGGTCGGCAAACTTTGCGTTTAGAGGCTCAACTTTATTTCGTTGGTTGTAGGCTTTGATGCCATCGGTGCCCTGCTCCCACTGCTTCCCAAAGCGGGCCTCCTGCCAAGCAGGTGATAGCTCCGCCCGGCAAACCACCAAATTGAGTCCCAGCCTAGATGTCAGTGCATCCATAAACTGATACGTCTCTGGAAACAGATAGCCGGTATCCACGACAAGCACGGGAATTCCCGGGGCTCGCTCGTTGACCAAATGCAACATCACCGCCGCTTGGACTCCAAAGCTACTCGTGACCACATGGAGTCCAGGTGTGTTCACAAGCGCCCAATCAACTCGCTCACCTGCCGTCAACGTAGCTAAATGCGCTTCAGCCTGTGTGAGTTGTAGACTGCCAATGGCGGTATCGTCTGACACAGTCCTACGCTCCGACAATCCCGGCCCGGTGCACAAAGTCACCAAAGCGCTCACCCGCCACGCGCTCTGCTGCATAGCGGGCGAACAGGGCATCCGTTTCTTCCAGAATCGTCGCTTCCGTGATGTTTTCCTTGTAAAGCGTGTTTAGTCGTGTGCCAAGGCCATTGCCACCAATATGCATGTTGTAGCGACCAGGGGCTTTGCCTACAAAGCCAATCTCAGCAACATATGGACGTCCACAGCCATTTGGACAGCCAGTCATACGAACGACAATCGCATCCTTTTCGATGCCGTGCTTGACCTGCAAAGCTTCGTAGTGCGTGATGAGATCCGGGAGATAGCGCTCGGCTTCCGCCATCGCCAGAGCACAGGTTGGCAGTGCCACACAGGCCATCGCATTTTCACGGAGAACCGATAGCGTTCCTCCGTAAAGGTTATGCTCTCGTGCCAGCTGCTCTATCTGCTTTCGGTCTTCCGGGGCGACCCCTGCAACAATGATGTTCTGGTTGGCCGTCATCCTGAAATCGCCTTTGTGAACCTTGGCGATTTCGAGCAAGCCTGTCTTGAGCGACCGACCTGGAAAGTCCAGAATGCGTCCATTTTCGATGAACAGCGTCAGGTGATGCTTACCATCTTCGCCTGCAACCCACCCGAGGCGATCCCCTTGCTGGGTAAACGTAACAGGAACAACAGGCTGGAACGTTACGCCAGAGCGGGCTTCGACTTCCTTGCGGAAGGCATCCACGCCCATCCGGTCAATGGTGTACTTAAGCCGCGCATGCTTGCGGCTCTCACGGTTACCGAAGTCACGCTGAGTGGTGAGGATTGCCTCTGCAACCTTCAACGTGTCATCGGGTTTGATAAAGCCAAGATCACTCGCAAGGCGTGGATAGGTATCAGGTTCTCCATGCGTTGCGCCCATGCCACCGCCGGCAGTTACATTGAAGCCGGTCAGGACACAATTCTCAGCAATCGCGATGAAGCCTAGGTCGTTTGTATAGACATCCACATCGTTATGCGGAGGAACAACCACCGCCGTCTTGAACTTGCGCGGCAGATATGTTGGGCCGTAGATCGGTTCATCTTCAGGTTCAGAGCTCGCAACCTTTTCATTGTCAATCCAGATCTCGTGATACGCACGCGTCTTCGGTAGAAGGTGCTCGCTGATACGAACCGCCCACTGGTAGACATCTTTGTGCAGGCTGGATTCAATAGGATTCGTCGTCGCAAGGACATTTCGGTTGACATCACCACACGCGGCAATGGAGTCGAGCAGGACGCTGTGCAGCCCTTGGATCACCGGGCGGATATCGCCCTTGAGGATGCCGTGGTACTGGAATGTCTGCCGTGTGGTCAGGCGGATAGAGCCGCTCATGGTCAGCTCATCGGCGATGTTATTGATGGTCAGCCACTGCGCTGGCGTGCAGACGCCTCCCGGGACGCGGGCACGGAGCATAAACGAATGGAGAGGCTCAAGCTTTTGCTCTTTGCGCTCTGCACGAATGTCACGGTCATCCTGTTGGTAAAACCCGTGAAACTTCGTGACCTGTGTGTCATCCGCAGCTAATGCACCGGTGATTTCGTTTTCGAGGCCATCGGTTATCGTTCCGCGCAGGAAGTTCGACCGGGTCTTAATGCCCTCATTTGCAGACAATTTCTTCTCGCTCATCAATACACATCCCTTTGGTAGCGGCCGCTTGCGCGGAGGTCATCGAGTAGCACTTCGGCGCCATCCGGGTCGAGGCCAGCCTGCTCAGAAACGATATCGAGGAGAACCGCGTGGACATCCTTTGCCATCCGCTGGCCATCCCCACAAATGTAAATATGCGCACCATCCTGAATCCACCGATACAGCTCCGCTCCGTTCTTGCGCAGCTTGTCCTGTACGTAGACTTTCTGTGGCTGGTCGCGTGAAAATGCGACACTTAGGTGCGTCAAGATGCCCCGTGAGAGGTAATCCTGTAACTCAACTTGGTAGAGGAAGTCCTCGGTGAAGTGCGGATTGCCAAAGAACAGCCAGCTCTTACCCTTTGCTTCGATGACATCCCGCTCTTGCAAAAATGCGCGGAACGGTGCGATGCCGGTGCCTGGGCCAATCATGATGACCGGAGTTTCCGGGTCAATGGGTAGGCGGAAGTGGTCATTTGGCTCGATGTAAACCCGAACCGTATCGCCTGGTTCACAGCGGCTACCAAGGAATCCGCTTGCTCCCCCTTCGCGCTCGGCGCCATCCACCGCATAGCGAACTACAGCGACCGTTGTATGGACTTCATCCGGTAGGTCTGTCTGGCTGCTAGCGATGGAATAGAGGCGCGGCTGAAGAGGACGCAGGGCGGCGGCGAGCTGGTCGGCGGTGAGTGCAACAGGGTTAGCGCGAAGGATATCTGCAATCTGACAATCCGTTACGGCACTGCGGAGGGTCGCCTTGTCATTCGTGAGTGCGACATAGCGTTCATCCGATGTCAGCTCAGCCACTTTCGTAATAAATCCCGGATAGGCTTGTGTCAGCTCGAAGTCATGTGTAAGCGCATCGGAGATGGTGCCAGCACCGCGCAGCGTTTGTACCGTCGCATTGGCATCCGCTCCCGTAAGCTCAAGGACTTCTTGTACAAGGGATGCATCATTGGAAAACCATATTCCCAGCGCATCACCTGGCTTGTAGGTGAGGCCGCTGCCATCCAATGAAATCTCAATATGACGAACATCCTTTTGGGAACGTCGCCCAGTGATCTTTTGATTGACGAGCAGCTCTGCGGTGAACGGATTTTCCTTTGTCCAAACCGACGACACGGTCGATGCCGTAGCCACAGCGTGTTGCGATACCTGCGACACCGATGGAGTTTGGGCCTTTAGCTTGGCCACGATGTCGGCAATCCACGCATCTGCCCCAGATTTGTAATCGACATCCAGCTCGACGCGGTCAAGCAGACGCGTCGCACCTAGTGCTTCAAAGCGGCTATCAAAGTCTTGTGCCGTCTTGTTAAAGAACTCGTAACTTGAGTCGCCAAGGCCGAGCACGGCAAAGTTCAGTCCCTTAAGTTCTGGGGCACGCTTACCCATCAGCCATTTGTGGAACAGCTCCGCGCCTTCGGGCGGCTCGCCCTCTCCGTAGGTTGCCGTGATGATGATGACAGTCTGCTCGGATTTCAGGGATGCCTGTTTATACGATGCCATATCCGAGACATTCGCTGTGATGCCCGCCGCCGCGAGCGCGGTCTGGAGTTTTGTTGCGATGCCCTTGGCATTCCCGGTCTGCGAGCCGAAGAGGATAAGCGGAGCTTTCTGTGCGGCTACGATATCAGAGGTTCCGGTAGGCGTTTCGCCGATGGAAGTCCCCTGCGATAAACGCCCAGCCAGATAGCCGCTCGTCCAAGCAAGCTGTACAGCCGACATCCCGCGAAGCACATCATCGAGGGCAGCCAGCTGCTGCGCCGTCAGTGGGGTTGGAGTCATATCGCCCATCCAATCATCATCACTAAATTCCTTCTCCGGGCCCGATAGCCGTATCGACAGACAGCGGCGGCATCCAGCCATCATCATGCTCTGCGGCGGCCACCGCGGCAACTTCCTTTTCGAGCAAATCTTGTAGGCGTGTGTGTAGAGATGTCAAAAATGGATGCCCATAGACATCCCGAGGATACGGCGCATCCACGAGAACATCCCCGACGACCCTCCCCGGGCGCGCAGACATAAAGACAATCCTATCGGCGAGGAGCAGGGCTTCATCGAGGGAATGGGTCACGAAGACGATCGTCTTCCCCGTGGCTTGCCAGATTGAGAGCAGCTCCTGTTGGAGAAGCGAGCGCGTTTGGGCATCGAGGGCACCGAACGGCTCATCCATAAGGAGGACATCCGGCTCTAGCATGAGGGCCCTTGCGATGGCTGCACGCTGACGCATCCCTCCGGAGAGCTGGTGCGGAAATGCATCCGCA
>JAURHZ010000101.1 GCA_030833025.1 Armatimonadota bacterium | reverse complement strand
ATGTGCAGATATCAAAGCTGGGATCACCGACAAGGCCTTTGGGGTCGATGGCAACGAGAATTCCCGTTTCTGAGTTCCGGATGATATTGCCATGGTGCAAGTCGCCGTGAAGCCACGCATCTGACGGAGCGGTTGACAAGAGCATTTCACAGCGCCTCACGTTTACAGATATTGGCTCCGGAACTGAGATGCCCGGATGGAGTACGTCTTTGCACCAGCGATCAAGCGGAATCATCCCCGCATGTGTATCGATGCCATTCAACACTTTTAAGAGGGAACCAACCGCGCACAATTCTTCTGCACGATTGGCATCTGGAGATATCGGTGCGCCTGAAACGTTCGCAACGATGTGGATTCCAAGGTCGAGATCCGCGTAAAGACACCTGACAAGCTGAGGATGAACCGCATTCACTAGGCAGTGAATGGCAGAATTTGTTTCTTCACCTGGGGGACTAGCCTTTATATATATGGGCGTTTTATCGGAGGTGATGGCCCGGATGACAATGCCCGACTCCGATGGCAGCTGCCTCCATGTGTCGATGCGTAATCGCAGCATTTCGGTTTCGATGGCCCCGCAGGCAGTCCGCAACCATTCAGCGCTCGTTGCGCAGTCGGAATATGTAGTCGCGAGCTGCTCGATTATCACGTGGTACTGACATCCCCCCGAATCACAATACCCAATCACAGTGCCTCAACCTCGAAAGCTCCTAACGCGTTCCGCGCACGAGCAGTCTTTATACACTCTACAACGATAGCAGTAACGAGATTAGGTGCTTCAAACCGTCACGCCATGCGTCGGGGACTCGGCCAGTTCGGTGGGGCACAAAAACAGTTACGCGTTTAATTGCATATTCATCAACATCATGCGTATTAGTCGTTAACAAACCTCCCAATTAGAATTCAAATAGGAAGTACTTTCTGATTTATGCCTGTGTAATGTCACACTAAACTTTCCTAAAACTTATCGTTAGGCTGGATGTTGATTGCCGTGGCAATTTGGCGCATGGTACATTTTTTGTATGGAGCATTCGTGGGCACGTTGATGCTTACTAATAGTCACCTCTGATTCAATCAATAAAACCAATGGCAATACCCCAATACATCATCCGCGACCGGGTAATCGGCGCAGCTGCCGGCATTCTTGTTGGCTTCTTGGGGCGGTATGTTGCTCCCGAAGATCCTAGCTGGGTTGCAATCGCATCTCTGTTCCTAGGTGCAACGTGGACGATGTGGCGTGGGCGAAGCGCAGGTCTGTTTGCGTTTATCGCGACGATTGTTGGCGAGGCACTAGCTGCACGCTTTATCAGGGAACGTGTTGGCCTTGTCCTCGAAGGTGCGATTCTGGCGGGATTACTCTTTGCTGGTCTCACGATCATTACCCAAATTGATATCCTCAGGCGCCGGGCGCGGATTGCCGAACGGCGAGCGGAGCGTCTTGAAGACCTCAATCGAAACAATGTCATCGGAATCCTCGATATCTCAGCGGAAGGCACGATAGTCGGTGCAAACAAAGCTGCTGCCGCATCATTTTCGTTGACACCTGGACACTTGATTGGGCGCGCACACGATGACGCAGGCTGGGATATCGTTGGCACCGATGGCATGCTGATCGATATGCATGACTTGCCCGGAAATTACACGATGCGGCACCGGGTCCCTAGCGGCTTCTGGGGGATGATGCACAGCCCGTCCGATGACCAATGGAAACCTGTGTGGATTGGAGCAACTCCAGACTCTGGTACAGGTGGTGTTCAAGTTCAAATCGCATCCGATGAAGGTCAAGCGAAGAGCAGTGGTACATCGACGACTGGCATATTGGATGAGTTCCCGACCTATCGACAGCTCCGTGTTTGTTACTTAGATCACACAGCTAAGTTGAGTGGCGGCGAGATTGCCCTTGCCCGCTTGCTCGAAACGATTGACCGTAAGGCTATTGATCCTTGGGTTATTCTCGCTGAGGATGGAAGTCTGGCGGAACGCCTCCGCGCAGCAGGCATCCGTGTGGATATTGTTCCGTTGTCCGGGGCTGTCCTCGATGTACGTAAGGACTCCATTGAGTCCGGTATTTTCTCCAAAGTGGGCCTTATTCTCAATGTACTTTCATATGGATTCAAAGTCGCTGCCCTTATCCGGACGCAACCCGTCGACATCATCCATACAAACTCGTTAAAGTCTGACCTCTACGGAATCCTTGTGAGCTGGATTTGTAATGTGCCTCTCATCTGGCACATTCGTGACCACATCGACGTCTCCTACCTCCCTGCATTTGCCGTCAAAATGATGCGCTTTCTTGCGGCGCGAGTGCCTGCCTTCGTCATCGCAAACTCCCAGAGCACGCTCGATCAGCTCCATTTGGCTGTCGCGAAACCCGGTGCTGTCGTCCCGAGCGGGGTAGACCCGCAGGGCGAAGTTGTCTACGATGGCATCGCATCCGGAACACCACCAATGGCTACCGGGAGCGCGCTCCAAGGACCTCTTCGCATCGCAATCGTGGGACGTCTCGCCAGCTGGAAAGGACAGCACGTCTTCCTAGATGCCGCATCAAAGCTCGTAGAAGCGGGTATTGATGCACAGTTTTTACTTGCTGGAACGGCAATGTTCGGTGAGGACGATTATGTTGCCGAGCTGCATGCACAAGTTGAGAGACTTGGGCTAGAAGGCAAAGTCAACTTCCTCGGACATGTCGACCCAATTGAAGCATTTCTTCCTACTGTCTCGATACTCGTCCACGCATCTACCAGCCCTGAACCGTTTGGGCAGGTCGTCATCGAGGGGATGGCCGCAGGGATACCTGTCGTTGCTACCGATGGCGGAGGCGTTAAGGAAACCGTCGTGCATGGCGAGACGGGCTTGCTTGTACCGATGGGCAATGCACAGGCACTTGCCGATGCGCTGAGAATGCTAATTGACCGTCCTGAGCTTCGCGCAAAGCTTAGTACAAAGGGACGTCAGCGCGTTCTACGCCACTTCACCGCATCTATCACGGCTAGAAAAGTTGAGCGCGTTTACAGAGAAGTGCTCACTTTGGCACATTCGGAGTAGACTGTTCGCGTGAGTTCAGGATTTCCGCAGGTTGACATCGGTATTTTTGGTGGCTCCGGGCTATATGCATTGCTCGATTCATACGATGAAGTCATCGTTGAAACACCGTATGGACCTCCATCAGATGCAATCATGGTTGGGACGCTTGCCGGGCGCTCCGTGGCATTTTTGCCGCGGCATGGACGAGGACACACCATTGCACCGCATCGAATAAACTACCGAGCAAACCTCTGGGCGATGCAAGCGCTTGGTGTGCAAGGAATCATCGCTCCATCCGCTGTCGGATCCTTGCAGGCCAATATTCATCCTGGAA
The DNA here is from genome assembly GCA_030833025.1 of Armatimonadota bacterium. Taxonomy (GTDB): domain Bacteria; phylum Armatimonadota; class Armatimonadia; order Armatimonadales; family Armatimonadaceae; genus CAIRTT01. The sequence continues at coordinate 4,661 of JAURHZ010000101.1, read as the reverse complement.
CGATGGTGGTCTGTGACCAATATGTTGATCGAACTACGGGACGTGCAGATACGTTCTATGATGGCGATAAGGTCATCCACGTCAGTCCTGCAGACCCGTACTGCCCAATCTTACGGGAAACGGCAATCAAGGCCGCCGAGCTTGTGGGAGTAACGGTTCACTCGGCTGGGACATTGGTCGTTATTAACGGTCCGCGCTTCAGTACAAAAGCCGAATCTCAGTGGTTTACAAACAATGGCTGGCATGTCATTGGTATGACTGGATATCCCGAAGCAATGCTCGCCCGTGAGCTGGCGCTGCCCTATGTGAACATCAGCCTTGTCACGGACTTCGATGCGGGCCTGGTCGCAGGAGCTGAACCCGTCAGTCATGCCGAAGTAATGCGGGTGTTCGCTGCTAACATCGGCAACGTCCGCAACGTACTGTTAGAGATGATCAAAGACTTTCCTGATACGACACTTAGCCCCGCGCGCCGCGCCCTCGATGGACACCACTAAATAAACCCAATGCCGACTAGCCATCATAGTAAACAATCAACCTTCGATTCGCAGATGTTGCCGCACATCGATGCGCTCTATCGGGCAGCGCTTGGGATGACGCGTAACCCTCAGGATGCCGATGACTTGGTGCAGGAAACCTATTTGCGTGCATTTCAATATATTCATCAGTTCGAAGGTGGAACTAATGCGCGGGCTTGGTTGTTTAGAATCCTGACGAACCTATTTATCAACAACTATCGCAAACGAACCCGCGAGCCTGAGCGTGTCTCCTATGACGAAATGGAGGATTTTTTCCTCTATAACCGATTAGCAGATGCGCATCATTCAGACGGGGGACTCACGCCGGAAGCTGCCATCATGCAAAAAGTGGAAGTTGAGGCAATCCAAGATGCTATCAACAAGCTCCCGGATGAATATCGTGAAGCGGTGATTTTGTCTGACCTGAACGAGTTTTCTTATCAGGAAATCAGTGAAATGTTGGAGATACCAATTGGGACGGTCAGGTCCCGCTTGTCCAGAGGGCGGAAGCTGATTCAGAAATCACTTTGGGCGTTTACGCAGGATAACCCCCGCTAAACATCGATGGCGCAGAGCCACATAGAAGGACGGAACGGAATGAACGAGACTTCACAAACCCCTGTGGAGTTCAATCAGTGTCAACAGGCTGTACAACGACTGAACGAATACTTGAGTCGTGAGCTGAACCCTGATGAGACCGAGCTAGTTCAGGAGCACTTGAAGCAATGTAAGGGATGCTTTGATAAGTTTCACTTCGAAGAAACCTTGTTGAAAACCCTGCGTGAAAAAGTTAGTTCTGTAAGATCTCCAGCAGGCCTTCGGGAGTCTGTGCTAAAGCTTATTGGCCGGGATGCTGCACCGTAGAACTTTACTCTATCTGGCTGGACAATCTATCTACGAGCGTTTCCGTTACTGATGAACGGGTTACGCTGAGTTTGATGGGTCCGCTGTACTCCATAGGCACACCTGAGATGACTACAGGCATCTCGGAGCGGCGTTATCAAGCATTTGCGAAAACGTTGCGCCGCATCATTGTTTTTACAACGTAAAGAGAATCAGCGACATTTCGTGAATGTCGGTACGAATTGGTGCATACTGGGCAGTTATGTCATTCAAAACATTAATGTCGTGTATGCTTTTTGCAGTCGGATCTCTTTGGTCAGCGCATGTGCGGGCTGATACTGGTGATGCGAACCGGGTGATTAAAGCAACCCGTGCAACAACCGTACCGACCATTGATGGGCGAGTCGCGGAAAACGAATGGCCGGATGGCACTCGTGCCACTGGATTCACTGATCTAGTGACCGGTAAGGCTGCTCTTGAGCCAACAGAAGCATTCATCTCTTATGATGAAACCTACCTCTATGTTGCCTTCAAAGCACATGACAATGTCCCGGCTGGCATCATCGCCCGTGAAGTGTTGCGTGACTCCCGTTACTCAGGCGGTGGTGACTTCGGCGATAATGACTCGGAAGATTACTTGGAAGTCACACTTGACCCATTTCTTTCCGCGAAGCCGAGTGACCTCTGTCGTTTTTCAGTAAACCCACTGTCTACACGCAGTGCGAAAATCAGCGGTGGGCGTGCAGGGAAAGCCGAATGGAATGGCGACTGGGATGCCAAAGCGACGGTGACATCCACTGGATGGGAAGCCGAAATGCGGATTCCCTGGAAGACCATTTCCTTTCCAGCAGGAAAGAAGAACCTTGACTTTGGGCTGAACTTCACTCGATTTCAATATCGAACGCGGATTAAGAGCCAGTGGTCTAACACGACTCCACAACAGTTTCTCAATCTGATGGGACGCTGGTCTGAAATTGAACCTCCTAAGGAGAAGCATAAGCCATCCCTTAGTCTGCTTCCATATGCCCTCACAACGGCGAGAGAGGCCGGGTCGCAGATACGCACTGGAATCGATGCACGCTACACCGTTACCCCTGACTTCACCGTTGTCTCAACCATCAATCCTGACTTTGCCACTGTCGAGAGCGCTGTACAGACCGTTGCCTTTTCACGCGCGGAACAGTTTGTACCTGAGCGACGTCCGTTCTTCCTCGAAGGAGCAAATTACTTTTCAGCCGGATCCTTCTATGCCTTTGGACCGCTTTTTTACTCCAACCGAATCGGTCTTTTTGATATCGGTGCCAAAGCATATGGGAAGATCACACCCAAGGACACGCTCGGCCTTCTGACCGCAATTGACTTTGGTGACAGAGTTGATTCCATCGTGCGTTATCGTCATGACTTGAGCACGACCGACCAGATTGGATTGTTTGCCAGCCAATCCGACACGGCCAAAGACAATGACCATTCGGGAGTTGTAGCCCTCGATGGCTCCCTTCGTCGAAACAAAGTTGGCCTCGAATACCAGTTCATCAAGTCATCCGGTTTGAACGGTGGCGGTGGTGCCGCTGACCTCAACTTCTCCTATCAGGATTCGTTTAACTTCACGAGTGTTCAGCTCATGGATGCTGGTCGAAACCTCCGAGCAGCGAATGGACTATTCTACTTCGATGACTTCAAGGGGTTTCAGGTTTACCACAACTGGAGCCGGGAATGGCGTAAAGGTGCATGGCGTAGTTTTTCCGTAGACTTCTTTCCGAGCTACACTTGGCATCAGGATGGAACTCCTTATCAACGCGGTGGGGGACTAGGAGTACAGTTCGATACACGTTCTGACTGGCGTCTATCAACGAGTCTGAACCACAACATGTTTGATACGCAAAAGGATGCAACGGTACGCTTTGGGATTACATCCGGAGCAACCAACCGCTTCCGTCAAATCGGAATGGATCTGATTACGGGACAACAGGCCGACAAGGCATACCGCTTCTTTGCTCCGAACATCTCGTGGAGGCCTGTGAAGAACCTGGATCTCCTCTATACCGGCGGACTTCAGCAGTTCGAAGGCTGGCGTAGACAGCATATTCTTACCGGAAACTATATTCTCTCGCGTACGAGAACCATCGGTGGCCGAATCCTCGTTCAGGAAGAGCCCGGTTCGTCGGCGACTGTCAATCCATACATCAGCTATAGGGAAGCAGGCGAGCGCGGGACGGAGACATATATTCTGTTGGGTGCTCCGAACAACAAGACATTCCTGCCACAAGTGATGGTCAAGTTGATCTTCGCACGCTAACAGCAAAGGCTATCGCCGTAACAAGAACAGTGCGTGCTGCGATTGGGCTAAGTCGGCCGCAAGGTTACAAGATACGGATACTTTGGTGGGTGTAGTGTGGCCTGACGTTCGACCAAAATGCCATCGGGCAATGTGACGCCAATGCGCAAATGCGTGGGGGAACTAATCCGCTCAACAGCATCACCCGTGTCTGGATCTGATGTCGCAAACACCGTCAGGGAAGCATCCCGAATTTCGCCCGCAACAATGGATACCGTCCAATGTGCAAGGGTGGCTGCAACATCGGTTTGTGTTTCATACGTTGCCGTATCGATCAAATCTTGAACTTGGGTGATGATCGAGGACATCGCTTTATCGAGAGAAAGATTGGATTCTGCCACTTAAACAAAATACCCGCCGTATTGGTTGACTTCCATACGGCGGGTGATGATTACGCTGGGAAATTATTAGGCATCGCCATAGCCGTAGCTTCGGGTGTGACAAACTTCGAGCCAGCGGGCGAGGACTTCTACCGATGCATTGATGTCATCAACATCAGCCATTTCGTTCACAGTATGAACGTAGCGTGTCGGAACAGACAGGGTAAATGATGGAATACCGCCACGGACACGCTGCATCCCGCCTGCATCCGTGCCACCACGCCCCAGAATCTCGAGCTGATACTTGATGTTGTGCTGCTCAGCGACATCACGGAAATGGCGCACCAACTTTGGATGACAGACCAGACTTGCATCCATAATCTTGATGGCTGTGCCGGCACCCAGCTGTGTGATCTGCGAATCAGGTGTGCCTCCAGGGATATCTCCGGCAATGGTGATATCAAGTGCGATGGCAATGTCAGGGTTAATGGCATATGCGGCTGGAGTCGCACCACGGAGGCCGATTTCCTCTTGCACAGTAGCCACTGCGTATATGTCACAGTCATGGTGGCCAAGGTGGCGTAACGCCTCGAGCATCACGTAGACAAGAAGGCGGTCATCAAGACTCTTCGAAATGACGCGTTT
>JAURHZ010000100.1 GCA_030833025.1 Armatimonadota bacterium | reverse complement strand
ATTTACGGTGACACCTTCGATCTCGGAGAGCGCAACAGCCAATGTCCGCAGCAACGGAGCAGCGAGTTCACCCGTCACAAAGGTATAGCTAGCAGGTTTAGCTACTGACCGCGGCATTACGTTTCGCACACGATTCAACGAGTCGAGAAACAAACGAACCAAACCGACTCCATCCTCAAGCTGCGGAAAGCCTTCATACTCCGGCCGGCTCGGGATGTCCCGATTCGTCATGAGATAAAACTCATCGCTTGGATAGACGAATCGCGTACCGAGACGCTTGAGATAATCTTCACGTAGCGCCCCGAGCGTATCAAGCACATCAGCAGCCATCGCTGAGTTGACCGTCTTCACAGGCGCAAGGCGTTCCCTGAACTGTGTGATGCCAATGGGTACAACCGCGACGGAAAGGACACCGCCATAGGTTCCTCTGTTTTCCGGGTGCAGATTCGCAAGGTCCGTGACTGTCTCCAACAACGTTTCGTTATCGTTGTATTCCGGAACGAGAACAATTTGCGCGTGCACTTGAATGCGCGCATCGGCGAGGCGTTCCAAAATTGGCAAGATGGCTTCAGGGCCTTTTCGCCCGAGAATTTTCCCACGCGCCTCTGGGTCTGTGGCGTGGACACTCACAAACATCGGACTAAGCTTTTGTTCGCAAATGCGGTCCAGTTCGCCATCCTTGAGGTTGGTGAGCGTTACATAATTGCCATGTAAAAAGGACAAACGGTAGTCGTCATCCTTGATGTACAGGGATGGTCGCAGGCCTTTAGGTTGTTGGTACAAAAAGCAAAAAACACACTTATTTTTACAAATGTGCAGTCGATCGAAGAGATCATCGGCAAAACGAATACCAAGGTCCTCATCGTAGGTCTTCGCCATTGTGAATTGCAGGGCTTCCGAGTCACGGAGAACCTGCACATCGACGGAGTCTCCAGCAGTGTGAAATTTCCAGTCAACAATGTCGCGCAACGGAGCCCCATTAGCGGTTACTACGCGGTCGCCTACGATGATTCCCGCCTTTTCAGCGGTCGATCCGGCAATCACGTCAACCACCACATTCTGCGCCAAACCACGTTCGAGATAACTTAGCCGCTCATGTGTGGCCACCGGCAATGTCAAAGCCATGCGGTCATAATACATCCTAGGCGTGTTCAAGCACGTGTTGTAATCCTCTCCAGCGATATAATCGGCGCTATGCAATATGGGCGCCCTGATGGCACATTTGATATCGTCCCTCCTGTTCCTTGTGGTCGAAAGGAAGCAAGGTCGTTTGTAAACGACTCTGCTTGTTGGCTGCATGTTGAGGGCGTTTTCCGGTCCGTGTGCAAGGCTTATGGCTTTGCTGAAATTCGCACGCCGATATTTGAACAGACGGACTTGTTTCACAGGGCGGTTGGTGATGGCACCGATATCGTTGCCAAGGAAACCTACGACTTAGTTACCCGTGGCGGCGACCGACTCACCCTCCGCCCTGAAGGTACTGCTGGTGCGATCCGCGCATACGTCTCAGAGCGTCTCTGGATTGAGCGCCCAATCGCTAAGCTGCTCTACATTGGCCCTAACTTCCGCTACGAGCGCGCCCAGCGCGGACGTTACCGGCAGCACCACCAGGCTGGTGTTGAGGTACTTGGCGCATCGATGCCATCAATTGATGCCGAAATTATCGACTTGGCAGTCGCCTTCTACAAAGCACTGGGCATTGTCGACCTCACCGTAAAAGTCAACAGTGTCGGAACGAAGGAATCACGTGTCGCATACGTGGATGCTCTAAAGGCTTATGCTGAGCCATTGTTGTCGGAAATGAGTGATGACAACAAGCGGCGATTTGAGCAGAACCCTCTCCGGATGCTAGATTCGAAGGACAAACGTGACATTGCGCTTCTGGAAAATGCACCAAACCTAGTGGATTTCTTGGATGATGAATCGGCACATCACTTTGAAAAAGTATGTTCACACCTAACGGCGCTAGGTATTCCGTTTGAGGTAGATCACAGGTTGGTACGTGGATTCGATTACTACACAAGAACGGCATTCGAGATTCAGTGTAAGGTTCTTGGCGATAAGGCCCTTGGTGGTGGTGGCCGGTACAACCAACTCGTTGAGCAGCTTGGTGGTCCGGCGACTGCCGGAATCGGCTTTGGCCTTGGGATTGAACGTGTACTGATTACCATGGAGGAGCTTGGTCTCCCCCGCCCCGGTGGAAATCAGTTGGATGCATTCATTTGCCCAATGGGTGACGCCGCTCGAGATACATCGGTGACCATCGCCAGCCAGCTTCGACAGGCTGGTCTTAGTATCGATGTCGATTATCTGGGACGTCGCCTCAAAGCAATGCTCGAAATGGCTGATGCAGGGGGTGCCAAGTACGCGATTGTGATCGGCGATGATGAAATCGCAAGTCAGACTGCATCCGTTCGTGAGCTTGCAACCCAAACACAGCACACAGTGGCACTGTCAGAGCTAGCGACTTTCGTCGGCAAGTAAAACCGGCAGGGGCTACGCCCCTGCCTCCTGACGTTCTCTAATCTGCTCAGCTACCAGACGATAGTTACGCCATTCGTCCGTTAGGTTGCAAGCACCGCGTTTTTCGTAAAAATTGATTCCCAACATGTTCCAGTGGAGGCAGGTCCATTCCATGCGGCCACAGTCACGTAACAGTACTTCCCGCTCCAACGCATTCCATACATGGCGCCCAACACCCGCTCCGCGATAATCGGGATGGACAAATAAATCCTCGAGGTACAACGTCGGCTTTGCGAGAAACGTTGAATAAGTCTCGAAAAATACGCAGTAGCCAACCGGCTTGTCGTTCAGCCACACAAGCCATGCTGTGAACTTTGGAGCATCTGCCAGCGCATGCGCCTTTAGTCGTTCAACCGCATCCGGTGTCGGTCGGTCTAGTTTCTCGTAGTCCGCCAACGCATTTACCAAGTCAATCCAATGGTCAGCATCCAATTCCGTAACCGGTCGGATGGACAACATTTCTCCAGTATTTTGCATAGCAAGCATCATACATCCAGCAACTTTCTCCTTGGTGGTAGACTTTCAGCGTGGATAGACAACATGTATCGCCCCGGGTCTCAGCACTGCGTCCATATTCACCCGGCAAGCCAATTGAGGACGTCAAACGTGAGCTAGGTATTACTGGTGAGATTGTAAAACTCGCCAGCAACGAAAACCCTCTTGGACCCTGTCCGTCATCGATTCAGGCCGTCCAGAATCGCCTGATGTCTTCTCACATGTATCCGGATGCCGCGTGTATTGACCTAGCCAATGTCATTGCAAACAAGCTTGGAGTCGACACGAATCAGCTTCTCTTTGGCAATGGCTCTGATGAATGCATTCACCTTCTTGGGCTTACATTTCTAGAAGAGGGCGACGAAGTCGTCACTGGTCAGCCGACATTTGTCCTGTACGAGGCAGCGGCTACGCTTGCCGGCGCAAAGCGTATTGGTGTGCCTCTAACAGAGGGCGACCTTCGCCACGATGCTAAAGCAATGGTCGCAGCGTTCACCGAGAAAACACGTCTTGTCATCATTGCCAACCCACACAACCCAACGGGAAGTATCATCACCAAATCAGATGTCGATTACATCCTCGAACATCTTCCATCACGGGCATACCTTGTCCTCGATGAAGCCTATGTAGATTACATCGATGCCAATAGTGACTTCCCATTTGCGATTGACTACATTAAGTCTGGCAGTCCGGTAATCAGCCTCCGAACATTCTCAAAACTTTATGGCCTCGCTGGATTCCGTGTTGGATATGCAGTCGCCGCACCGGATGTGATTGCCTCGATGCAGAAGCCTCGGTCCCCCTTCAACGTGAATATCCTAGCGCAAACAGCAGCGATTGCCGCATCTGGTGATGATGCCTTCGTCGTCGAGAGTAAAAACGTCAATGCCGATGGCATGTCACAGCTCACAGCCGGAGCAGAGGCGCTCGGCATGTCTGTTGTTCCAAGCCATGCCAATTTCATCCTGATTGACACAAAGCGTCCTTGCCGTGAAGTTTACGACTCCTTACTCCGCGATGGAATCATTGTCCGTACTGGAGACATTTTTGGATTGCCGACGATGCTGCGCGTTACGATTGGAACAGAGCGACAAAATGCAATGTTCTTGGATGCGCTGAAAACCGCGGCGGCTATGGTTCCGAGCATATGCGCTTGAAAACCTGTGTAGCGATTGGTCTACTTACGCTTTCCGTATTAGCAAACGTGGGCTGCACAAAATCAAGCCCACCGGCACAAGCCACAGCGACTTCATCTATCTCGGTTGATATGCCACGTGACCAAACTCTCCAGTTCCTAAAGCAGAGTGCGACGACATTGAAGCTTAGTGAAACCACAACCGCAACGAACGATTCCATCGTGGCCGGTTCATCTAAAGCCGCATTGTCAGGTCCGGACGCAGGTCCGGTGACAGTTGTGTTTACGGGTGATGCTGTAGCCACTTCGAAGTGGTCAGCGATGGTTATGGACAAGCTTCCTTCAAAAAAGCTGTAGTTACACAAGCGAATAAGTTTTTAGCCTCCATGGTTTCGTATACATGGAGGCTTTTGTTTTAGGAATATGACACTAACGGTGTCCAGTATTGAGTCTTGATCATCGAAAAGTGCATCGAGCGTTATTCGAAAATTGAAAAAGCCCCAACAGACACACGTTCTGTAGAGGCTTCGTAAGGATTCGGGCAGAGAAAGCTAGTGGTCTTGGATCGTGTCTCCAAGCTCAACAACTTCCCACAAGCGACCATCGAAGGAGCGAACAACCACCACTGGGATGTTGTCGACATTCTTCCAAACCCATTGTGTAATCGACTTGCTCGATGGCTGACGATTCCTGAGGTTTACCCCTACCGATGCGGCTGCATCTACCGGAGATGAAAACGGGATTCGGCTTGTGACAACAATTTGTGCTGCTTTTGTTTGCTTGAAGCCAACAAATACTCCAGCGTTCTCAATTTCGTATTCTCGGAACTTGTTGTCTTTACCGATATTCCGTGGCCGGCCAAGTGCGCGGTCAGAAACCGATTCAGATTGTTTATATACCTGCTTTGCATTGAACAGTTTGCTCTTTGCTTGCGTAGGAATGGCAATTGCTGCTGCGGTCAACAATAGCGCTACCGAAAAAAGTGTGCTCTTCATGATGGACATTCTCCAGAACGAGCCGCCCCAACTGTGGACTTCGTTATACAAGCTAAGAGAGCAATTTCCGTACCACATTGCCTTCGACATCGGTTAATCTGAAATCCCGTCCTTGGTAACGATATGTGAGACGTGTATGGTCGACCCCCATGAGGTGCAGAATCGTAGCGTTAAGATCATGAATATGCACGGGATCTTTCGTGATGTTGTAAGCGAAATCATCGGTTTCGCCAATAACATTCCCTCCACGCACGCCGGCGCCTGCCAGCCACATGGAAAAGCAACGCCCATGATGATCACGACCGTAGTTGTCTTTGGTCAATGCCCCTTGACAATAAACGGTCCGTCCAAACTCACCGCCCCATACAACCAACGTGTCTTCGAGTAGCCCTCGCTGCGCAAGGTCATTCACGAGCGCAGCACTGGCTTGGTCCGTATCTCGGGCTTGTCCACGAAGCTGGGTTGGTAGATTCCCGTGCTGATCCCACCCACGGTGGAATAGCTGCACGAAGCGAACACCCTTTTCCAACAATCTCCTCGCTAGGAGACAATTTGCAGCAAACGTACCAGGCTTCTTTGCATCCGGCCCATATGCCGTAAATGTACTCTCAGATTCCTTAGAGATGTCCATCAAATCAGGGACACTTGTTTGCATCCGAAATGCCATTTCATACTGACTAATGCGCGTGTCAACTTCCGGATCCTGGTATGTCGATGCTGTCACACGGTTGGCTGCCGCAATCGTATCGAGCATCTGACGTCGTGTTGAAGCATCAATTCCGGGAGGATTTTTCAGGTAAAGCACCGGATCACCGACGCTTCGGAGTTTGACTCCTTGGTGCACGCTGGGCAAAAACCCTGGGCCCCAAAGTCTTCCGAACAATGGTTGATCATTCGGGTTTCCAGTGCCCTGTGAAATCAGAACGATATAGCCGGGGAGATCCTTGTTCATGCTTCCAAGGCCATAACTCATCCAGGCGCCAATGGATGGCCGTCCCGGTTGCTGTGACCCGGTTTGAATAAATGTAATTGCAGGATCATGATTGATCGCCTCAGTATGCATCGACCGTATCAATGTCATCCTGTCGGCTAGGCCACCGATATGCGGAATCACTTCAGACATCCAAGTGCCAGACTGCCCATATTGTTTGAAGTTGAAGGTTGTTGGTGCGCATGGAAAACGGGACTGCCCACTGGTCATTCCTGTAATGCGCTGGCCATTACGGATACTGTCTGGAAGATCCTTGTCAAACTGCGCAGCTAGCTGTGGCTTGTAGTCGAAAAGGTCGATGTGACTGGGTGCACCCGATTGAAAAAGATAAATGACGCGTTTTGCTTTAATTGGAAGCGATGGAGCTGCGCGGGCCGCCGGTGATGACATCACGTCGGACAACGCCGCAAGCCCAATTCCAGCAGCACCACGGCCAAACAGCTGGCGACGCGTTAGCAGTAGCCCGCGCTCGACTAATGGATTCGACTGTAATTGGTCAATCATCTCGTACCTTCGCCACGACACCAAGACTTGACCCACTCTACCCGCAGATGGAACCTGCGTCCATCAACGATTACATTGAGAGTAAGTTTGGAACATAACGACAATCCCTTTCGTATCTGACACATAAGTCGGACAGACGGGGATGTCGTGTAACATATGACATCAGAACCGCGATTAGTTGTTAGAGCCTACGAGCCACACTAGTACAGGAATCACACACACTTTGGAATCAGAATCTATTCTCACACCGTTAGAACAAGCCGCAATCGAAGAGGCTGTGGCCGATACTGCCACGAATGACCTCCCAGATGTTCTAGACCTTTTGCCACTTAGGGATGCTGTCGTCTTCCCAATGTTGGTTGCTCCAATATCTGTTAGCCGGCCTAAGTACATTAAGATGATTGAGGCCGCAGCAGGTTCAGGTGAGCGTATTCTCGGTGTCGTCACTCAGCGAACACATGACACGGAAGACCCGGGCCCAGACGATATTCACGCCGTCGGTGTAGCGGTCAGTATTCGCCTCATGGGGCGTGGTCCCGATGCGACACGCTTAATCGTCCGAGGACTGCGACGCTTTACAATTGCGTCCATCGACCAGGATTCAGACCACCTAAGGGCAACCGTCACCTACACGACAGATACCCTTCCGGAAGATGACCTCCAGCGTATAGAACTGGAAGCGATTCAACGCGCCGTGTCCGAGGCATTCCTTCGGATGGTGGATTTGTCGCCTGAGCTTCCTGACGATGTTAAGGGAATCGCGGATGCCACGAATGTCCCAGATGTTGGCAGTATGGCCGATCTGATGGCATCCCATTCGCGTCTGAAGACTGCTCAGAAAGTTGAGGTGCTCGAGTCGCTAGATGTCGTTCAGCGGCTTAACGTCCTCCATCGCCTGTTACTACGGGAAATTCAAGTCCTCGAAGTTGGACAGCGGATTCATCAAGAAGCCGCCGGCGCAATGTCAAAGGCACAACGCGAGTTTTATTTACGAGAGCAAATGAAGGCTATAAAGCGGGAACTCGGTGAGCGTCCAGAACGAGACCGCGAGCTAGCAGGGTTTAGAACTAAACTCAAAAAGCTCAAGCTCCCAGATGAAGCTCACAAGGAAGTTGAACGGGAACTCGACCGCCTTGACCGCCTCAATCCAGCAAGTCCAGAGCATAGTGTTAGTCGGACATACGTTGAAACCGTTCTTGCCCTCCCATGGACCACCAGTACGCCTGAATCGGCAACCGTACTCGATGTCGAACGCAAGCTCGATGAGGACCACTACGGCCTAAAGGATGTCAAAGACAGGATTGTCGAACACCTGGCGGTACGCCTTAGCGTGCCAGAAGGAAACATTCGACAACCAATATTGTGTCTTGTCT